>JANMAX010000092.1:0-1574 GCA_031360075.1 bacterium
CCGGCGGGCATCGTGGAGCGCCACGTCGAACCGGTTACGCCCGGCTCCGGCCGGGGAGCCCGGCCATAGCATCTCCACGAGAGCCTCGCGCCGCTGCGGTCGCCCCGCGTGCAGAGCGAGCGCGGCCACGAGCATGCGCGCGGCCGTGCGTGCCGGACTCACACGCAGTCCGCCACGTTCGACCGCGAATCCCCCCAGCAACGCGACGTGAACGTGCGGCGCGGCCCCGCCGGCACCCGGAGCCGGGTGACTGGCCGGCGCGCGGCGCGCCGCATGTCCGACCGTGCCTGCCGCACCACGCGCCGCGGGACGGGACCCCTGCTCCGTGGAAGTGGCGGCCAGCAGTGGCTCCGCCACGTCACGCTCCTTGCGCAGCAGGACGCGGTAGTTCTCGGAATCGAGCATGCGCAGCGCGCGGGCGAGCACGAGTTGGTGCGGGAGTCCCGCCCGCTGCCGGACCCGTGCCGCGAACAGGTGCACGCGGGCCTCCTCTTTGCGATCTCCGAAGTGACGCGAGACGCGCGCACAGGCGGCCAGTTGCGCGAGCGCAGCTCCTGGCTCGCCGCCGAGCCCGCTCGCGAGCGCATGCTCGAGCCGGGCGACGTTCACCCACGCCGGGGACTCGAGTGTGGCGAACGTCGCGGCCGCGCGCGACAGCAGCCGCATGGCTCGCACCGGCTGGCCGCGGCGGCGCCACCACACGCCCTGCCACGTGTCGAGCATGCCGTCGAACAAGGTCACCGACGTGTTCGCGGCCTCGCGGCGCGCCGCGGCAAAGGCCCGTGCGGCGTCGGCGAGCCGGCCTTCCTCGCTGAACGCACGCGCACGCGACAGCTCCAGCAACAGGCCGCGCGCATGCAGCCCCGAGCGTGGCGCCAGTTCGGCCGCCTCGTCGAGCTGGCGCCGGGCGACCGCTTCCTCACCCAGGTAGATATAGGCCTCGGCCATGTTCACGAGCAGCGCGTGCGCGCGCCCCCAGTAGCCCGAGCGACGGAACAGGTCGAGCGCACGGCGCGTACGCGTGAGGTAATCGGCCCAGCGTCCCGCCGTGAACTCGACGGTGGCGCGATGCATCTCGGCTTCGGCGCGCTCGAGGCCGAGCCGGAGCGGCAGCACGCGCAACGCCGCATCGAGGTCGCGGCATGCGCGCTCCGGATCGCCGGCGTGCAGGCGCAACGCGCCCAGGCGCGCGCGCACGACCGCCGCGGCCGCGGGATCGCTGCGCGCCAGACGCGCGCGCAGCGGCTCACCGATACGGATCGCGCGGCTCAGTTGTCCGGTCTGGAGCGCAAGCGTCATCGTGAGCGAGAATGCGCGTGCGGACTCGAGTGTGCGCCCGCGCTCGAGCCAGCCCTCGGCAGCGGCCAGCGAACCGTCGAACGCGGCCGCCAGCTGGCCCGCGCCGGCATCGGCGCGCGCGGCGAGCATGCGCTCCGCCGGCGACTCCGCCGCACCGGCGGGCAGGCCGCCCGCGCGCCAGGTGCGTGCGAGGCCGGCGAGCGCGCCGGCGTACTCCACCGAGCGCGCCGCGCGCGCGAAGCCGCGCACCGCCTCGCGCGCGGCACCCGCGGCAG
>JANMAX010000120.1:0-4782 GCA_031360075.1 bacterium
GCCGGGGCCCCGGCCGCGGCCGAACCGCCGCTCGACCTCGCCGTGTTCGTGCGCGCGAACGCCTACATCGTCGAAGGACACGGCATCGCGCCGCAGGTGCTCGCACGCCGCTCGGGCGCCGCCTCACCGGACTCGGTGACGGCGCTGCAACTGACCCGTTTGCTCCAGGCCATCGTCGCCACGCACCCCGGCACCACCGAGGTGCGCATCGTGGCGGACTCGCACACGCGCTACCAGGAAGTCATCAGCCTCATGGATGCCGCGCGCGCGGCCGGCCTGGTGAACCCGGCTCTCGAGGGCACGTCCTCGGAGGAGGTCTGACATGCGCCGTCGCCGCAGACGCAGTGCCGGACTCATGGAGAAGTTCACGTCGGACGGCGGACTCACGCTGACCTCGATGATGGACATCCTGACCACGCTGTTGTTCTTCGTGCTCAAGAGCTACATCGCGGGAGAAGGCGTCACGACGCCGCCACCGGGCGTGACGCTGCCGCGTTCGGTCGTCGACGCCGGCATGCACTCCACGATCGTGATCGCCATCGACCACGACGCCATCATGCTGGGCGGTGAGCGGGTCGCCACGGTGACCGAGGCCCTCGGCAGCCGCGAGCTCATGATCACCGGGCTCGCCACGCGCCTGAGCGAAGCCCGTGACCAGATGGACGACCTCGACCGCAAGAAGGGCAAGGCCCCGTCGCCGACCCATCTGGCCACGATCCAGGGCGATGCCGGCATCGAGTTCCGCCTGTTGCAGAAGGTCATGTACACGCTCGACCGTACGGGCTTCCCGGACATCGCGCTCGCGGTGCTGAAGAAGGCGTGATCATGGCGATGACCACGGCAGCCGCGTATCGCCGTTCCATGTTCGATCCGAACGACGCGCTGCTCATGCGCTGTCTGGCCGCCAGCGCGTTCGCCGCCATGCTGCTGGTGGTGGCGGTCCGCCTGAACCCCGCGCCGCCGCCCCGCGTGGTGACGAACGTCGACCAAGTGGAACAGCGCTTCGCCAGGCTCATCCTCGAGCCCGCCAAGCCGAAGTCGCGGCCCGTGCTGCCGGCCGGGGACCAGGTGCGCTCGGGCAGTGCGAACCCCGGTGGTGGTGGTGGTGGCGGTGGTGGCGGCGGCGGCAAAGCCGTGCCGTCGCACAAGCCGATGCCGGCACCCGGCGCGCCCTCGGGCAATCGTCGCGTCGAGAGCATGCACTCGGTCAGCGAGGGCAGGGGCGCGGCGGGCTATGCGCGCGCGCAGGCGGAAGTCGGCGCGCAACTCGCGAGTACGACGTCATCGCTCAAGCACACGTTGGCGGGTCTGAACGCCTCGCTCGGCGTCACCAGTTCATCCATGGGCGGCAGTGTGTCGCGCGGCGGCCGCTCGCGCGGCATCCGTGAGGCGCGCGGCGTCACCGACCTCGGCGGTGGCACGGGCCAGCCGGGCGGCGGTAGCGGCGTGGGGGCAGGCGGCGACCTCGGCGGCTCGACCGTGACCGGCTCACTGGTCTCCATCGGTGAGCTGGCGGCGGGACCTGGCTGGGGCACGGGCAGTGGTTCGGGACGCGGCTCGGGTTCGGGCGGGGGCATCGGCTCGGGCACCGGCACCGGCTCGGGTGGCGGTTCGGGCGGTGGCTCGGGCGGCGGCACGGGCACCGGCGTCGGCGCTGGCAGCGGCGCGGGCCCGGGCGTCTACCGCAGCAACGCCTCACTGCTCGCGGTCATCCAGCGCTATGCCGCGGGCATCCAGTACTGCTATGGCAATGAGCTGAAACGCGACCCGTCGATGCGCGGCAAACTCGTCGTGGCGATCACCGTGGCCGCGTCGGGCGAAGTCAGCGAGGCGACCGTGGTGCAGAACACCACCGGCTCGCAGCGCCTGTCGGCGTGCGCGCTGTCCCAGATCAGCGACTGGCGCTTCCCCGCCATCTCGACCGGCACCACGACGTTCCAGGCGCCGTTCGTGTTCACGCCGCCCAACTGACGGCACGCAGCCGCGGGCGGCGGAGCACCGGCTCCCGGAATGGCGGACGATCGACCACGCGACGCGGCATCACCGTCCGGGCTCGTTCGCTTCGGTGACCTCGCCAGCCGTTCCCGCGTCAGTAGTGAATCGCGAGCCGGATCGTGCCGAGGATCCAGTTCACCCGCTCGACCGGGATGAAGCGCACGCCGGCCTCGAATCCCACGGCCACGATCTTCTGCCGGCGCGGGATCGCCGAAACATCGAGCGCCAGTTCGGGCTTCACCTCGTCGACCGCAAGATCGAGGAAGCCCGCGCCCCCGCCGCCGACCTGCAGCGAGGTCCGCGCCACGGCGAAACCCGGCCCCACCGAGATCCGCGTCAGCGGCCCGCGGCGCGGCGCCATGTGCAGCTGGAGCGCGCAATCGAGCAGGCTGTAGTCGAGTCCTGCGGTGATGCTGCCGCGCGTCACGTCATGCGTGCCGAGGATCGCGATGCCGAGCACCGGACCCACGCGCAGTGCGCCGTTCACGGGATAGTCCAGGCCGCCCGCCACCGAAATGGAACCGCCCGGCGAATAGGAGTCCGAGAACAAACGGCCGTAGCCGAGCGCGATGTGCCCGCGCCAAGGTTCGAGCCGGAGCGCCCCGGCCGAGGCCGGGGTGACGATGGCCATGGCGGCCGCGAACAACACCAGCGTGCAGACGAGCTTCATGCTTCCTCCGCCGGCTTGCGGCCGGCCTGGACAGGCGGGGCTACACGTGGGGCATGACATCGCGACGCGCGAATCGATCCGGGGCGCCCCGTTCTACCCCGCAGGGACCTCCCGGGTATCGGGATTCTCATGCCGGCACGCTCACCGCCACGGCCGCCGAGTCTAGAGGCCGTCCCGTCGCCAGGCAATGCGCGGCCCGGACGGGGAGTTGGATGTTCGCGTGGGTTCACACTACCTTCTCGGTGCCATGAACCGGTTCCTGCCCCGCCTGCTGAACTTCGCGACCCTCCTGCTCCTCGCCGGCGTCGGCGTGACGCTGGCCGTCAGCCATCCGCGCTTCCAGTTCGGCACGCTGGTCGGTGACGACGCAGGGTACTATCTGGCCATCGCGCGCAACTTCTGCCTCGGACATGGCTTCAGCTTCGACCGCGTCAGCCCCACGAACGGCTTCAATCCGTTGATGCCGATGCTGCTGATCCAGCTCGACCGCCTGACTGCTCCGGCCTATGACTTGGTCGCGTGCTTCCGGATTGCGACGCTCACCACCTGGGTCATCGTCGTGCTCGGCCTGAGGCCGCTGCAGACGCTGGCGGATCGAGTGCTCGCCGAGTCCGGATTTCCTTCCCAGCACCGCGGGTTCGCGGTCGCGGCGCTGCTGTTCATGTATGCCGGGTTCCTTGCGCTCAAAGGCTACTACGGCATGGATGCGTTCCTGGTGCTCACGATCGGGCTCGCCTACCTGGCGCGCGTCGCGGAGCGCGGGCTGCTGAGCCCCGGCCTGGTCTTCGCGCTGGCGGACGGCTCGCTCCTGGGGCTCGCCGTGCTCGCCCGCATCGATTCACTCCCGCTCGCGGTGGCGGCCTTCGCGGTGATGGTCCTGCGTCGGCGCGACGAGCCCGGTGCATGGCGGGCGATCCTCGCGCGCGCGCTGCCCTTCACCCTCATCGTGGCGGCGTACCTGGGCTGGAACCGCATCGGGTTCGGCGACTGGCTGCCGATCTCCGCCCGGCTCAAGTCGGCGTTCCCGCATCTGGATCCCGCCGCGAGCCTTCGCACGGTGCTGCACTCGTCGCTCAATCGTGTGGATCAGTTGGCGTTGTTCGCCGCCCTGGCGGCGGCGATCCTCTGGCTGCTTGCCGCGCTCAAGTCGTTCCGCGACCAGCCGGCGCACGCCCCGGCCGGGGCGGGAGGCGCTCGCGATGCCATGCTGATCCTCGCGCTCTATCTGGCGGGACGGCTCGGCTGGCTGCTGGCATTCAGCCGTCTCGACGTCCAGGGCAGCTACTTCATGCTCGCCCACCCGTTCATCGCACTCGTCGCGCTCGTGTTCGCCGGTCGCTTCCTCGGTGCACGCGGCGCCGCCCTGACCGCGTCGGGTGTCGTCGTCGTCACACTCGCGCTCGCCGCGGGGAAGTGGGCCACGGCTCTGCCCAGCGTCTCCGCGATCGCGGCGGGCAGGGGCGATGAATGGGCCGCCGCACGGCGGATCCATGATGCGGTGGGCGATCATGACGTCATCTTCGGCGAAGCGCTCGGGTTGATCGGTTACGCCGCCGACCGGCCCTGGATCAACGGCGATGGCGTTGCCAACTCACGCGCCTACCAGGACGCCATCCGCGCCCACGCGCTGACGGCCTACCTCAGTCGCGCCGGAGTGACGCACGTCGTGCTGGCGGCATCGCCCGCCCGCCCGCTGCCGAGTGCGCCGTTCGCATGGGCCGTCCCGAGCCATCTCTATGGCATCAGCGACACGCTGGGACTGGACCCCGCCGGGATCACCTTGCGCGAGGGACTGCGTCGCAGTGGCGGCACCGAGCTGTGGCTCATCCGCTGGGCCGGCGGACCACGTGACTCCGGTGGACCGGGGCTCCAGGGGGCCCCTGGAACGCGTCGCTCTGCGTCCCCCTCCGCTCGATGAACTGAGCCTCAGCCCTCGGTCGGACCGTCCTCGCCCGCTGGCTGGCCGGAGCGCTCCACGCAGCCGCCCTGACGGTACACCTGCTCCAGTGCCTCCTGCAGGCGGTCCGTGAGCGGTTGCGGCAGGAACACGCGCTCGTTCTCACGGAAGATGAAGATGGTGTGTTTGAGGGTATCGACCTCGACCCTGCAGTTCCGGC
>JANMAX010000139.1:0-3243 GCA_031360075.1 bacterium
GATCGTCAGACGGAAGGCGTGGTACTCCTGCCCCGCCGAGAGGGAGGCGAGGTCGGACGGCGGGACCGCCGCGGCCATGAGCAGACGTGCGGAGTAACCCGACTGCCCGCCCGCAATGGCAATCGAGTAGGCGGCGATCCCTCCCTGAGGCGCGGTCCCGGCGCCCCAGGAAGGACAGAGCGACGTCGGGCTCGATGGCGTGAAGAACGCGGTCAGTGCGGTCTGGCGACAGCTGCCGGCGTTCTTGAACGCCCACCAGTCCGGGAACGCGTCCGCCGCCGGGTGCACGACGACGGTCATCTCGAGCCCGGTGACTGCCGTGTCGGCCTGGTCGACGACGAACGAGCCGACGAGAACCTCGGACCCGGTGTTCGTGTCGCACGCGAACGTGCGCGCGGGCACTCCGCCGTCGGCGTGGCAATCGTTCCAGCGCAGCCACAGGCCTGCGGGGCAGGCTGGCGAGCTGCTCACGGCGAGGAGCATGATCGAAGCGGCGAAACCCCGAAGCGGCGAGCGCGGCATGGAGCGGCCCTCACATTGAGGAGTTCTGCCCGGGCGCGATCAGCTTATGGGCCGCCAGAGCCCGCGAACAAGCCCTTCTCGCTTCGGTCGCCGCACTTCTAAACGCCCAGCGGCGCCTCCGCCACGCGCTCGTACACCGACCCCTTCGACGTGAGCGAGCTGCTCACCACGTGCAGCCGGTCCACCTGGAAGCGCTGGTCGAGCGACGGCGCCTCGATCAGCCGAGTGGTCCAGTCCGCCGCGTCGCGCAGGCGGCCAACCGTCAGGTGCGGCTCGAACGCCTGTTCGGCCGGCTCGAAGCCGCGCTTGCGCAGCACGGTCTCGAGCGAGTCGGCGAGCCGGCGCATGGGCTCGGCCCCCTGCAGCAGGCCGATCCACAGCACGCGCGCCTTCTTCGCGGTCGGAAACGCGCCGAAGCCGCCGATCGAGGCGCCGAACGCGCGATGCTCGGCCACCGCCTCGATCGTCGCCTTCTCGGCACGGCGGACCGCGACCTCGTCCAGCTCACCGAGAAAGCGCAGCGTGAAGTGCAGGTTGTCGCGCTTGACCCACGAGACGCCGCGGGTACCGGGCAGCCGGCGCAGCTCGTCGGCCGCACGCGTTGCGGCGACCTGCGCATCGGGCGGTGGGAACACGGCGATGAAGAGGCGCATGATGCGCGATAGACTACACTGCGTCGCGTCATGGATGGGAGATCGCAACTCATGGAGGAGCCGCCCTCGGTGACGCCGCCCTCGCCGTCGCCGACGCGCCGCGCCGGGCTCGCCGCGCTGCTGGCATTCGCGATCGCGCTGCCCGTCTACCTCTGGGGAGCGGCGCCTACGGTGCTCTCGGGCGACAGCGCCGAGCTGCAGGCCGTCGCCGTGCTGGGCGGCGTGCCTCACCCCACCGGCTATCCGACGTTCGTGCTGCTGGGACAGGTCGCGGCACGCGTGCTGCCCGGCGACCCGGCGCATCGCATCACGCTCATGTGCGCGTTCGCCGGCGCCGCGAGTGTCGCGCTGTTCGCGTTGCTGCTCGCCGAACTCGGCATCGCGTGGGGCGCGGTGCTCGCTGGCGCGCTGTTCTTCGCGGGCACGTTCACGCTGTGGTGGTCCGCCATCCGCGCTGAAGTCTACGCCCCCGCCATCATGCTCGCGCTGTTCGCGCTGTGGCGCGTGTTCGTGGCGCGCCGCACGCTGGCCGCGCGCGATGGACTCGCGGCGGCGTTCGCGATCGGACTCGCCATGACCGGGCACTTGTCGTTCGGTCCGGCCATGGCGCTCGCCGGCCTCGCACTGGCCGTGCGTGCTGCCCGTGCCGGCCGGCTGTCGTTCGCGCTCGTGGTGGGCGCGCTGCTCATGCTGTCGCTCGGCCTCACGCCGTACATCTATCTCATGTACGCCGACCAGCACTTCACGCTCACCAACTACCTGCACATGACGCTCGAGCCCGCGGGCCGCCAGTTCGGCCTCACGCCGGAGTTGCTCGACACGCCGCTCGAACGCCTGCGCTTCCTGGTGTTCGGCGCGGAATCGTACCCGCACGACTTCACCGTCCACCTGCGCACGGGACTCGTGAACATGGGTGTTGCCTGGGCGCGATTGGCGACGTTCGAGGTCGGGCCGCTCGGCATCCTGCTGGCGCTGGTGGGCGAGGGGGCACTGGCTCATGGCGACCGCGGCGGGGCGCGCCTGCTGGCCGCGATCGCACTGTTCACGCCATTGCTCGGCGCGGCACTCGTCGACGGGGCGCTGCTGCAGGTGTTCATGATGGCGTCCGTCGTGGCCATCTCGGCGCTGGCCGCGTGCGGCATGGCCGCACTGCTCGAACGTGGCGGCACGCGTGCCACGCTTGCCGTGGCACTCGCGATCGCCGCGATCCTGGTGCCGCACGAACTGCGCGTGCGCGCCGACCAGCGCCCGTTTGGGGCCAACTGGATGCGCATGGAGCAAGAAGGCGCGCCGCACATCCGCACGTTCGTCCCGCAGTTGCGCCATGAACGCGCCGCCCGGCTGCGCGCCGAGCGCACGCTGGCGGCGATCCCCGAGAGCAGCTTCGTGGCCGCCAAGTGGGAAGTCGTCATGCCCATGAAGTACCTGCAGTCGGCTGAGGGCGTGCGACCCGACCTGGTGCTGGACCCGTGGTATGAGCCCGCGCACGTCGTGCGGGTGGCGCGCTGGCAACAGCAGTACCCGCTCGCCACGCACCCCGTGGTGGTCGTGGATGACCTCCCCGGCCTGATCGGGCGGTTGGTCGCTCCCAAGCAGCTCACGCTCGCCGACGGCACGACGCTGCACATCGAACGTCGCGCGGTGCGTACGGAACTGCGCTAGCGCCCGGGCGGAAGGCCCGTGTCTCGCCTGCCGCCGGCTTCGCGGATCGCATCGGCATCGAGGAACCGCGCACGTTCGACCGCGCTGGGCACCCGGCAGTGTTCCAGCCGGCCGAACAGGCGCGCGCGGTTCGCGGCCAGCCATCCATAGAGTGCGTCGCGCAGCGGGCGCGGCACGCACCACAGCAGCGCCCCCATCCACGACCACGGGAAGCCGAGCGTCCACAGCACGCGCACGACCGCGCTCGAGCGCAGCCACAGCCGTCCGCCGGCCAGCAGCACCACGCTGTCGGGCCGCGGCGGCAGCGGGGCGGTCCGCGCGGCCAGTCGCTCCTCGGCTGCCTGCGAGCCCAGTGCCGCGAAGCGGAAGCGAGCGTCGCGGTCAAGCGCCAGCACCGCGCGCACGC
>JANMAX010000155.1:0-4614 GCA_031360075.1 bacterium
CGGGGCGTGACTGCTGCGCTCAGCATCGAACCCCGACGTCTGGTTCACTGTGTCACTTTTGTGTCAGTCCTATCGAAAACTATCGGTTTCTACGGGTGTCGTCCGGAAGAGCGATTGACGCACATAGTCCCGATAGACAACGACTTAGCCGGTCTGCCGACATGTGCCGCTTCCGCTGTGTTGGGATTCAACTTCCAGTGGGCGTGGTCGAGCGGGACGGTGGCAGGGCAGGCGGCGGCGAAGTGAGGAATCGCGCTGGACCTCTAGTCTCAGAAGTGAGACTATAATCCGTGATCACGATCGCGCAGGCGTGTCGAAACGAGGTCGAGGCACTCCCAGAGGAGATTCGTGGCGACCTCGCGGACGCATTGGCAAGGCTGGACGCCGGGCTGGCGCTCTCGATGCCGCTGTCGCGGCCGATGCCCGGAATCGGGCCGGGCGTTCACGAGTTGAGGTTGAAGGATCGCTCCGGCGCGTATCGGGTCGTCTACGCCGTTGTCCAACGCGACGCAGTGCACGTGCTCCATGCTTTCAAGAAGACCACTCGAGGAACACCGGCTCGGAACCTTGAGTTGGCCAGGAAGCGGTTGAAGGAGGTCCGATCATGAAGGCAAGGGTCACGTCCCCGACGCGCCTGGCGAGTCAGCTGGGCATCCCGAAGAGCCGGGGGGTGGAGGCCGTGCTGAAAGCACAGCTGATCGCCGCGGTCGTCCGTGAAATCGGCCGTCGCGACCTCACTCACATGGAGGTGGCGACGCGCTCGGGGCTTCCTCGAAGCGCGGTGACGGGCATTCTCTCGGGCAGCCTGCAGAAAGTGACCATCGATCGAGTGCTCCGCCTCCTTGAGGCGGTGGGACTCGAGGCGAGCATCAGGGTGAGACGAGCGGCCTGATTCGCTGAAACGAAGCTTGGCGCAGGGGATTTCGGGGGCAAAATTGACGCGGGCCTTCTCAGCAGGGAACGCTTTGCTCGATTCCCTACACCTCGTCAGGACCGTGCGCAGCAAAGCGCGTCTGAAGTTGCGACGCCAGCGCCGGTAACTCGGTGCGCACGATGGTCCACTGTAGCCGGCCAACCAGAGCCGCGTAATTCTGACGTACGCCTTCCCGCGTGCCCTGTTGTGGTCACTCGTTCTTCCTCTGGCACGAGGAGTCGGGGTCCAAGTGGAGCGACTCGGCAGGACTCCGAGAAGGGGCTGGCCCGTAGTGCCGCAACGCATGGCGTGCGAAGCATGGCGGGCAATTGAAGTAGCCCATGCTGTTCGTGCGCCATGCGAGTCAGGCCGAGCCTTTGCTCGTCCGAAGCGGCGGAGCCGCGGCTGCCGCGGCTGCCGCGGCCATGCCGCCAGGCGACGAGGACTGATGCAAGATTCTCGTGGCGACCCGGACGCTTCCTGCGATAGGCTCCCGTTCGCCACCGACCACCGCCCCCTCGAGCCGACTACGCCGACCGATGACCGTCACGAAACTCCGAAGCGCTCCCGTCGCAGCCGTCAACTCCCGCACGGAGACGGCGGAACTCGTGCAGTTGCTTCTCGCCGCTGCCCGGCGGGCGATGCCCGAGGCGCGGCAGCGGGCGATGGCCAAGCCGGTGGTCCCCCCGGAAGTCGCCCGCGAACTGCGGGCGGTGGACGCCTACATCCGCAACCTGTCGTCGGCGCAGGGCTTTCTCTCTGTCGAAGAGGGGCGCGAGCTTGCCGAGGCCAAGGCTTGGCGTGGCCAACTCCGCCGGCTGGTGGCCGAGGAGGAGGAGCCGTTCCGCCGGCACGTCCGGCGCTGGCGCGAGGCGGCCGTGAACCTCGAGCGCGCGGTTCGCGGGCGACGAGCACTCGATGACGGCGAGCGGCTGACCGAACTGTGCGCCGCGCTCGCGTCGGTCTCGCAACTGCTCGACGACGACGCGCGGCGGATCCTGCGCGTGGCCGAACGACGGTTGCTCGCGGGCCGCCGGCGCGGCCCGCACACGGGCGTCGCGCCCGCAGCCGCGCCTGCAGCGGGCGAGTCGGCTGCCGCCACGGTCTCGGCTGGCGCACCTACCGGCGCTCCAGCCGGCGTCGGCGGCCCGCAGCAGGATCCATCGACCGAGCAGATACGCGCCTGGCTACCGGAGCCGGAGCCACTCGAGTTCGATGCCGGGGACGCACGGCTGGTGGAGGACCTGGCGCGGGGGGTGTTTGAAGCGGCCGAGGACTACCAACTGAACCTCGCGGCCACGAACCTCTCGCTCGTGGGCGGTTTCGAGGCGCTCATCTGCCTGCCGCTGCTGCGGGGCGTCGAACACTACCCGTTCCAGATCCGGACCGCGCTCCAGGTCATGCGCGGCATGCGCGGGCGGGCGCTGTTGTGCGACGAAGTCGGCCTGGGCAAGACCATCGAGGCGGGCATCATCCTCAAGGAATACCAGGTGCGAGGCTTGGCGCGGCGCATTCTGGTGCTGACACCGCCCGCGCTGGTCGGCCAGTGGCGCGACGAGATGCGCGAGAAGTTCGCGCTCGACTTCACCACCCACGAGGATCCCGAGTTCCGATCCCTTGGCCCCGCTGCCTGGGAGCGGTTCGATCTCGTCATCGCTTCGCTGCACACCGCGAAGAGCCCGGCTCATAGCGAGGTGATCCACCGCCAGAGCTACGACCTCGTGGTGCTCGACGAGGCCCATCACGTGCGCAACCGCAACAGCGTGAGCTGGAAGTTCTTCAACCGCGTGCGCAGCCGGTTCGCGCTACTGCTCACGGCGACACCGGTCCAGAACGACCTCGACGAGTTGTTCAACCTCATCACGCTGCTGAGCCCCGGTCAGCTCAAGACCCCGGCGAGTTTCCGGCGCGAATTCGTCGAACGGGGCGACCGCCGGCGGCCGAAGAACCGCACCAAGCTGCGCGAGTTGCTGATGGACGTCATGGTCCGCAATAGCCGCAGTCAGGTGAGCGTCGTGCTGCCTCCGCGCCGGGCGACCACGCGGCGTCTGGAACTGACGCCGGACGAGCGGGCGTTGTACGACGCCACGACGCGCCTCGTGCGTGCCCAGTACGGACCGCGGCGGGAGGGGGCCGACAGCGGTTCCGCCGGCACGCTGCTCGCACGCACGCTGCAGGCGGAGGCGGGCAGCAGTGCGGCGGCGCTGCACGCGACCCTCGCCGGGATGCGCGAGCGGGGCACACTCGCCGGCGCGGCGGTGGACGAGCTGTGCGACCAGGCCGCCGCGCTGACGACCTCGTCCAAGGCCGACGCCTTGCTCGGCCTGCTGGCGGAATCCCACGACAAGGTCCTGGTCTTCACGCAGTACCGCGAGACGCAACGCTACCTGCTTCGAGCGCTCGCCCGGGCCGGGGTGGCGGCGGCCGAGTTCAGCGGCGCAGCAAGCGCCGCCGAGAAGGACGGCCAGGTCGCGGCGTTCGCAGGCGACCGACGTGTGATGGTCTCGACGGACGTGGGCAGTGAGGGCCGGAACCTCCAGTTCTGCCACACGCTCGTCAACTACGACCTGCCCTGGAACCCGATGCGGATCGAGCAGCGCGTGGGCCGCGTTCACCGCATCGGGCAGACCGAGCCGGTGCGGATCTTCAACCTCTCGAGCCGTGGCACGGTCGAAGATCATGTTCTCCAGGTGCTCGACGAGAAGCTCAATATGTTCGAGCTCGTGGTCGGCGAGCTCGGCGAGATCCTCGGCAATCTCGAGGACGAGCGCGACTTCGAGCACATCGTGCTCGACCTCTGGGCCGGCGCGCCTTCTGACGAGCAGGCACGCCGCTCGATCGATGAGCTGGGCCAGCAACTCACCGAGGCACGCGGGCGGCTCGCCGCGGCCCGTGACTACGACGAAGCGTTGTTCGGGCGGGACTTCGAAGCGGAGACATAGCCGCCGGACGCGCATGCGTGCGAACGCCAAGGCGCATTCGGGGGCAGGCACGACCCTGTAGGCGTCCCTGATGCGCGTCGGCGGACATGCCGGATCCGCATGGAGGAGTCAGCGTTGGAGGTGACCAAGTTCGTACTGGCGTGCGTCGAGCGGGCGGGCGGGGCAGCCGCTGGGCGGGAGCGCGGCGTGTTCGACATCCTGCTGCCGTCCGCGCTCGAGGCTGCGGTGGGCCGCGGGCTCGTCCGCCTCGCCGAGGATCCAGCGGCGCTGGCGACCGAGCCCGGGGCCGAGCTCGCCACGCCCGGCAGCCCGGTGGTGGATGAACTGATCGCGTGGGCTTCGGGCCGTGGCCAGGTGGCATGGTCGCGCCTGCCAGCCGGCCGGCTCCGCCGCAAGGGCCTGCGGGAGGAAGTCGAGCGCACGCTCACGTTCCTCAACTGTCGCGTGCGCCACGACGTCAGCGACCCTGACGTGCTCGACACGCGCTACGCCCAGTTCAACTTCCGGGTCACGTACCTGTCCGACGAGAAACGCGAGCTGCCTTGCTTCCGGTGGCGCTGCGCGCACGTCGGGCGCAGACGGCCCGTGCTGCGCGAGCACGCGTGTGGACACCACGAGCAGGAGTGCGAGCAACCGCACCAGTCGATTCATCATCCGCCATTCTCCGTGAGGGAAGACTTCCAGTGAATCGTACGGCCTGGCGACGCACGCACGGGCGGAATTTCGCCCAACGGTTGCACGGGTACGCCGAACGGCGGG
>JANMAX010000162.1:0-13687 GCA_031360075.1 bacterium
GGGCCATGAGTTGGAGCGGGGCCCTCGCCGCGCTGGACGCGGCTGCGCGAGGTCCGGCGCAGGCCGGGCAAAGGCCCAAGCCCGGCTTCACAACCCACGCGCAAGGGCCCCGTCCGGATCGGACGGGGCCCCGCGGATAGCTGACTCGGGGAGGGACCGGTCAGCACACGGTTCAGCGTTAGCGCACGAACACCAGCTTGCGGACCTTCGCCTCGCCACCGGTCTTCAGCCGGTACATGTAGGCACCACTCGGCACCACACGGCCCGCACGGTCGGCGCCGTTCCAGTTCAGCACGTGCTCGCCCGCGGCGAACTTGCCCTTGGCGAGCGTGGCGACTTCGCGGCCCGCAAGGTCGAACACCGTCAACTCGACGTCCTTCGCCTGCGTCAGCGAGAACGAGATGCGAGCCGAGCCGATCGCGGGGTTCGGTTGTGCTGCCGCCAGCTCAACGGCCGGACGCGATGTGCCCGCCACCGGACCCGCGCTCGCGCCGACCGCCGGAGCGGCCTTCGTGATGAGCATCGGGCGCATCATGTCGTTGTCTTCGTGGTCCAGGATGTGGCAGTGCCACACATAGCCCGGCCCGCCGTGGTAGCCGAAGCCGTCGTTCGTCACGTCCATACCGGCGGACGGGTCGAAGTCGAACAGGTTCATGCCGGCCACGAGCGAGCCGCCCGACTGACGGTTGGCATCCTGGGGCGCGACACGCACCAGCACGCGCGTCACCTGGCCGGGGTTCATGCGGAACGTGTCCTTCCAGCCGTTCTCGTTGGCGTCGACCGCCATCGGCGAGCCGAGCAGGAACGGGGACACATCCGGGTTGCCACCGAGCTTGTAGCCCGTGGCCGCCGACTGCTCGTTGTAGGGCAGCGGCGAGCCCATGCCTTCCATCGGCATGCCGTACACGCCCATGTAGCCATTGAAATCGAAGTCCTGACGCGACAGCACCTGGAACTGCACGAGGTGCAGGTGGATCGGGTGCGTGTCACCGGTCAGGTTGATGATCTCCCAGACTTCGGTGCTGCCGACCGTGAGGTTCTCGGTCCCGGCGTGCTCCCACATGCTGTTATTGACGAAGCCAGCCAGCGGGCCGTTCACACCCATCTGCTCGTTCAGCGTCAGCGCACGCGTCACCTGCGCCGGAGCAGCCGGACGCTCGATGAGATTGCGGCGCAGGCGCGTGCTGCGGGCCGGGTTCAGGCTGGGGTCGAAGCCGCCCGAGACCGTGCGGCCGACGCGGAACTGCATGATCTGGCCCGTGGTCGCCGGGTCGACGGGGTCGCCGTCGGGGTAGGGGCCGTTGGCGAGGTTCGTCATCACGACATTCTGCCCGGCGAGGCTCGAGAAGTCGATGATCAGGTCCATGCGCTCGCCCGGGGCGATGAGCAGCGACGTCCCGCCGGCATTCAGCACGACCGGAGCATCGAGCAAGCCTCCGTCGGTGCCGACCTGCCAGATCCTGGGCTCGACAGCGCCCACGCGCGGGTCGTTCAGGTGCAGTTCATAGAAGCGCGCGTTCGAACCGTTCACGAGCCGGAAGCGATAGCGACGCGGCTCGACCTTCATGTAGGGCCAGCTCCTGCCATTCACGACGATGACGTCGCCGAAGAACTCGGGGGTCCAGAACGGGTGCACATCGGGGTTGATGCCACCGGCCGGGAACAGCAGCTGGCCGTTGGTGTCGAACATGCGGTCCTGAAGAATCAATTCGCGCTCGTACGTATTGCCGAACTGGTCCGAGGCACGGTCGAACGGCCCGCCTGGCAGGTTCGGCGGCTCGTTGAGTGGATCACGCAGCAGGTAAGCCGCCGCGAGGCCGGCATAAACCGTCGTGCGCGTCGCGCCGAGCGTGTGGTCGTGGTACCAGAGCATCGCGGCTTCCTGCGAGTTCGGGTACGTGTAAATGTCGGTCACGAAGCCTGGGCCCTTCTGCGCGAAGCCAGGCGTCCACCACGCGTCCGGACCACCATCGGTGCTCGACGGGGTCTCAGCGCCGTGCAGGTGAGCCACGGCCGGCTGGGGGCCGGCATAGGCCGCGCTCGAGCCGTGCTGGCCCAGAGGATCCGCCCAGTGCAGCGTCTGGTCGACATTGATGAGGCTCTGCAGGAACGGCGCTTGGCCACCGGCACGCTGCAGGTTGTTGATGAACTTGACCGAGGTCGGCCGGCCGCGGCGCGCTTCGATGGTCGCACCCGGATAGGTCTTCGGGCGGCCCGGGATGACATAGCTCCAGACGTACGTGCCGTTGCGGTAGGGCGCCGCCAGGCCCGCGTACATCGAATTGGGCAGCACCTTCTGCTGGAACTCGTCGAGCCGGACGACGATGGGGTTGCCCGGCGAGGTTTGCGTGCCGTTCAAGCGCGCCGGCGCGGGCACGGCGTCGACGAACTTGGGGATGGCTGCGCCCGGCAGCGGAACCTGCTGGGCAGCGGCGGCGCCGGCATACATGGCGAGGGCGAGCGACGCGACGAGCGTGCGCGTCCAGATCAGTGCGGCGACGTTCGCGGGCTGGGTGTTGCGGGAGAGCAGCGACATGAGAGAGAGACCTCACCGGGCGGCCAGAGAGAGGGGCCGCTTGGTTGGGGGGTGCGCCGTCGTCTTCCCACCCGTGGGCCGGACTCCGGCAGTAGGAGTCCGGCTTCCGGTGATGAGGACGCCACTCCGCGGGCCCACGCGCTGGCCCTGGAGGGGGCCCCGGACGCCTGAGGGCACGACGGTGGTGTCGTCCGCCGCGTGGGGACCCGGCGGATGCGATTGTGCTGGGTTGGCCAGCACGTTGGTTGGTGGTGCCACAAGGTGGTAGGCAGTACCCCTTGGGACGATACCAATTTAGAGAATCTGTTCTGGATCCGTCACGGAAAATATTAATTTCATGTCCTGTAAGCCCAATATTTCGAGTGTGATGCGCCTTCGTTCGTTGCAAACGAACATGCGTCCGCACATGGATCGATTTTCGTGTGGTCCATACGCATCTGGGTTCGACTACGGAGAACCGGTTCCCTGCTGCACTCGGGCACCGGACCCCGCCTGAGAGCTGCGAATCATGAATCGCAGCATGCCGATGAGGGCAAGCGTACGGGGCGCGGACCCGAAAGTCCGCGCCCCGTGCTCGTGCTGGGATCGCCGTCGGCTGGACTCAGCCTTCAGTTACACGGTTCCAGGGTGTTGTCGACGAGCTTGCCGCCGAGGATGCGGTTGCCATTGCCGCAGTCCTTCACCTGGATGTTCGGGAACGCGCCGGCGACGAAGACATTGTTGAATGAGGCGGGAGTCAGGAACCCGAAACGGAACGTATCGGCGGTGAACTCCACGGCATAGCCGCCGTTGTCGTGAGAATCGTTCGACACGACGTGATTGCCGTTCGCACTGTCGATGATCAGGAGGCCGGTCGCGAAGTTGCCGAAGATGACGTTCGATTGCGCCAGCCACGACGTCGCACTGAACTGCGCGCCGGCGACGGCACCGCCCGGTAGCGGGTAGCTGCCCAAGGGCACCTTACAGAGGATGAGTCCGATCAGGTTGCCGCTGGTCTGGTTCCCGAAGGCCAGTCCGTTGCGATCGCAAGCCCAGATGCCGAACAGCGCGTTCGTCACCGTGTTGCGCGCGACGATCGTGCCCACGCCATTGATATTGACGATGCCGTGCGCCTCGGGCACGTTCGGGTCACTCAGCCATGCCGGTGTCGCCGAGATACGATTGTCGAAGATGCGCGTGCGGTCGGAGCCCTCGATGAGCACGCCGTACTGGTAGTCGTGCAGGTTGTTCTGGAATACGGCCGCGCCCGGGGCATGGTCGAGCAGGATCGCGGTTCCACCGATGCCGCCCTCGGGCCGCATCTCGATGCCGCGCATCGCGAATCCCGGCGTGTGCACCCATAGCGCGGCCTGGATGGTGGGGCTCGCCACCGGCCAGGTCGGAATGTGCGACTCGAGCACGGCACCGGTCTCGCCGAAGAGCGTGACGGGCGTGGCGATCTCGACCGGCCCGCTCTCATGGTGGACACCCGCGCGTAGCACGACTGCGCCGTGCGCCCCGGCCGTGGCGATGGCGCCGGCGAGCGCATCGTCGGAGCCGGCCGGGACGTAGACCACGCGGCCACGCCGCTCGGCATCGGCACCCTCCGTGACCGGTGGACGAAGTGCCATCTCGATGTGGCGAAGGACGCTCAGGTCGACGGCGGTCACGGCGTCATCGGGCGTGTCGGCGGGCGACAGCGGTGCCTGCCTGCTGCAACTGGCGGCGAACATCACGGCGGCAAGGAATGCAGCGGGGGCCAGCGCGAGCAAAGGGTTGCGGTTCATCGGAACCTCCGGCGTGCGGATGGACGACGCGGGGAACCGGCGCAGTGCTGGAGCGGGGGGCGGCCTGTCCGGAGCGGGTGCTCGGGGGACTTGGGGGGCCACCGGGCGGAGCGCGACGACCAAGAGCTCGGGTCCGCGCCGCATACCGGATGTGACTACAACCACCTGCGGAATCTACCGCGCCACGGGGGGCTCGGGGAAGTCCCGAATACGCACGGTCCAGCCACTGCCCTCGGCTGCGACTGCGGCCGCGAAACCCGGGGCGATGGCCACCGCGCGCGTGATGATCAGTCCGCCGGGGGCCAATGGCGGTTCGAACGGCGCGCTGTCGAGACCCAAGCCGCGCAGTTTGAGTCGCGCCTCGTGCCGGGTCCACGCTGCGAAGAACACCTCGCGGCGCCGGTTCGCGGGGGCGTGGCTCACCGAGGCGGCGTCGCCACCCGAGAGGAAGTCGCGCGTCACCGCGTCGATGTCGACATCGTCACGCACGCGCTCGACATCGACACCCACCGCGCGGTCACTGGCGACCGCGACGAGCGCCAGCGTGTCGCCGCGCGACAGCGAGAACTCGAGCTTGTGCCCGCCGGCGAGCCGCGGTTTGCCATCGGCGTCGGCCGCGAATTGCACCGCGGCTGGCGTCAAGCCCAGATAGCCCGCGAGGATCCAGCGCAGCGCACCGTGGGCGGTGGCCCAGGCGTTGCCGTGCGGACCCCGGTGGGAGAGTTGTTCACGTTCGTCGTGATCGAGCGCCGCGATGAGTGTCGCGAGCGGGACCGCCGGCGGGTCGAGCGCGATACGCCAGACGTCGACGATGCCCGCCGGCAGGCTGCCGGTGCGCGTGCCAGTGGTCGGGATCACGCGTGCGTGGGCCCGGCCGCGTGCGTCGGTGCGCCTTCGTAGTGCTGTCCGGCGAGCAGGTGCTCGTGCTTCATGACGACGCCCTGTTCCGCCACCTTGGCACCGGGCCCGACATCGGCGCCATAGAACAGTAGCGAGCCCGCCGCCACCGTGCTGCCGGCGCCGACGCGCGAGCGGCCGAGCTTCAGGACGCGATCCTCGAAGCTGTGCAACTGGAGATGGCACGAGACCGTGGCATCATCCTCGATCACCAGCATGTCGGGATCGACCAACTGCGCCAAGCTGGTGCCCAGGACCACGCGGTCCCCGACGCTCGCGCCCATGGCGCGCAGCCACCACGCCACGGCGGGGGTGCCCTCGAGGCAATCGATGACCGGGCGGGCATACGCTGACCACACCTCGTACACGAAATCCCAGCGGCAGCACCAGCAGGACCACAGCACGTGCCGGCCCTCGCGCATGCGACCCAGCAGCAGCCACTTGGTGGCGAGCGTGAGCGCGCACAGCAGTGCGGCGGTCGCGAGCGCGGCACCCGGCAGCAGGCCAAGATGCAGTACGACGGCACTCCGGCCGACGGCCAGGCCGGGCAGCGTCGTGGCCCAGAACGCCAGCACGAACGCGGGCAGCACGGGCAACCCCAGACGGCTGCACTCCCACAGTGCACGGTTCAGCACCCGGATGGGTGACGGGCTGAACGTCAGGCGGTCGTCCGCGGCGACCTGTTCGCGACGCGGCAGTTCGAACGACGGGTGTCCGAACCAGCCGCTGTCGGGCCGGATCTTCGCCGCGTCGGCCACGGTACAGACACCCAGCAGGATGTTCGCGGGCAGTTGCGCGCCGGCGGGGATGACGGCGTGGTTGCCGAGGAACGTCTGCCGGCTGAACACGGTGCGCGCGCAGTGCAGGTGCCCGCGATGGATGAGTGCGCGGCCCAGGTAGATGCCGTCGGCGAAAAAGCAATCGTCGGCGATCTCCACCAGTTCGGGGGTCACCTCCATGATCGTGCTGATCTCGCAGCGCCGGCCGACCCGCATGCCCGCCCA
Source organism: bacterium (assembly GCA_031360075.1). Taxonomy (GTDB): domain Bacteria; phylum Eisenbacteria; class RBG-16-71-46; order RBG-16-71-46; family RBG-16-71-46; genus JAIOPA01. The sequence continues at coordinate 6,204 of JANMAX010000162.1, forward strand.
GCGCAACCACACCGGCCATGCCAGCGTGCCCGACAACGCCACGTTCGCGGTCTCGACGAGCCGCTCCTTCAAGAGAACGGTGAGCGCCGTGCCGCCACGCAGCGGGTAGACGCCGGGCTCGACGCGCGGCAGCAGGCGGCACAGCAGTGCCTGCAGTGGCAGGGACAGCGCATAGCCCGCCATGACCGCGCCGGCAAGTGCGGCCAGCGGCAGCGACGTGAACGACGGCGTGCCACCGCTCGCGCGCCATGCCGACAGGACCACGGCGGCCAGCGCCATGGCGGGCAGGAACGCCACCTGGGCCACCACGGCCTTGGCCACGAGCAACACCGTGGTGTGCCAGACGCTCGGTCGCGGCGGTTCACTCGAGGCGGGCGGTGACGGTGGTGCCTGACCCGCCGGCCTCGCCGGCACGCCGTCGTAGCGCGCCTCCGCCGGAACGGTGGCGCCATCACTGAGCCACGACAGCGCGGTCAGGAACGCGCCAGGCTCGAGCCGGCTACCGGGACCCATGCGGGCGCGCGTGTCGAGCGTCGCACGTGCGCCGATCGTGACCGGTGCGAACACGAGTTGCTGCTGGTCGTAGGTCACCAGCCCGAGCGCGGCGTCGCGGCCGAGCGCGGCGTCGTCCCCGATCTCGAGCAGGTCCCAGCCGCCATGGTGCAGCGCGACGCCCCGATGCAGATGCACCTCTTGGCCGATGCGCGCCCCGAGGGCGCGCAGGAGCGTGGCACGCAGCCCGGTGCTCTCGAGCAGGTCCCACGGCAGGCTGCGGGCGAACTGGTTCACGATCCAGTGCCGGACGTACATCGAGCCCAGGTACGGGTGCCGGCCCGCGGTGTAGCGCCCGATGAGCACACGCTTGGCGGTAACCGTGAGAATCGCGGCCGCGAACGTCCACGCCAAGGCGCCGGCCAGCACGATCGTGGGCAACAGCAGCACGAACAACGTCAGCCCGAGCCGCTCGGCGAGCGCGGGCACGAGCCGGAACGCCACCCACCACACGACATTGACCGTGGTCAGCAATGCCATGCCAAGGAACACTGCCTGCGCCGCCACGCCCCAGTGGGCATGCGGCGAGACGCGGCGGCCGGCGGCCGGTGTGGCGTGCGCGCCGTTCGCGGACAGTCGGGGCGTTGACGCGGCGGCTTCGAGACGCTCGGCGAGAGCGGCCACCGTGCGCTGCTGATAGAGGTCGCGGACCGTGAGCGCGGCCGTGCGCGGCGTGCGCCGGAGCGTCGAGATGACCTGGGCGGCGACGAGCGAGTTGCCGCCCAACTCCAGGAAGAAGTCGGCTTCGGCGCTCACCGGCACCGACAGATGCTTTGCGAACGCCGCCGCCACCGCGAGCTCCGCCTCGCCCACCGGCATGCGGCCGGAGGCCGCAGCCTCCGATGCCGCATGCGCCAGTTCGGGCAGTGCCTTGCGGTCGAGCTTGCCGGACAACGCACCGCGTGGCAGCGCGTCGAGCCGGGCGATGCGTGACGGCACCATGGGTTCCGGCAGCGTGCGGCGCAGCGTGTCGCGCAGGGCATCGCGGTCGGGGTCCCGGCCGGAATCGGTGACGACGAACGCCACCAACTCGGGCCCGGCCCCGTTCTCCTGCACGCGGCACGCCGCCTCGAGGATGCCCGGACAGCGGCACAGCTCACTCTCGACTGCGGTGAGCTCGATACGGTGCCCGCGCACCTTCACCTGCGTGTCGGCACGGCCCAGGTAGGCGAGCGCGCCGCTGGGGCCGCGCCGCACGAGGTCGCCGGTGCGATAGATGCGGCCCAGTTCGGGATGCTCGATGAAGCGTTCAGCCGTCAGGTCGGCACGGCCGAGATAGCCACGCGCCACCCCGGCCCCGGCGATCACCAGTTCACCGCTGTCGCCGTCGGTCACCTGGCACAGGTCCGCATCGACGACGAAGGCGTGGTTGCCCGTTACCGGGACGCCGATGTGCACCGGCTCGCCGGCGCGCACGGGTGTGCGCACCACGGTGACTGAGCACTCCGTCGGGCCATAGCCGTTTTCCAACCGGCGGCCGGGGGCCCAGCGCTGGGCGACATCGGCCGTGAGTTCCTCACCGCCCACATAGAGGAGGCGGATGTCCGGGAGCTCGCGCTGGGGCTCGTCGCAGCCGGTCATGCGCAGCAGCGTCGGGGCCGGGCACCACACCGTGATGCGCTCGTCGCGCAGCCATGGCACCAGATCGGGCCCCGAGCGCACGCGCTCGTCATCGACCACGACCACGGTCGCCCCGGCGCCCCATGCCAGCCAGATCTCCTCGACCGACGAGTCGTAGGACGCTGAGGAGGTCTGGGCGACGCGGTCGCCGGGCCGCAGGTCGAAGTACGCGGCGTCGGCCAGGACCAGGTTCGCGATGTTCCGGTGCTCGATCATCACACCCTTGGGGTGGCCGGTCGTGCCCGACGTATAGATGACGTAGGCGAGGTTCTCGGGGCAGAGCCAGGCGGGAAGCGTTCGCGGGGCAGCGAGGCCCGGCCCGGAAGGTGGGATGATGCGGCCCGGAGCCATGCCCGCCGCGAGCAGCATGGCGCGTTCGGTTTCTCCGGCGACCACCGCCACCGCGCCGGAGTCCGCGAGCAGGAACCGCAGCCGTTCTCCCGGGCTGTCGGGTTCGATGCAGGTCCACGCCGCACCGGCCTTCATGACCGCCAGTTGGGCCGTGAACAGGGCCGTGCCGGAGCGCGGCAGGACGATCGCCACCACACACTCGCCCGTGATGAACGGCGACAGGCGGCAGGCGAGCGCCTCGGCCGCGGCATCGAGTTGGGCATAGCTGAGCCGGACCCGGCGGGAGTCGCCGCAGTAAGGGGGCACTTCCAGCGCGATGGCGTCGGGCGTGAGCCGGGCCTGCTGTTCGAACAGGGCGTTGAGCAAGCGGACCTGGGTCGCGGTCCGTTCATCCGTGTGCATGTCGGGGCAGCTCCAGTCCATGAGCGTGGGGTGAGCCTCATTGTGTGCTACCGACGCACAACCCTCAATGACAAACGACATGATCGGGGGTGGCGAGTGCTCCGCCACCCCCGATCGGTTCAGCAGGACTGCTCACATGCCCCGGTTGTTGGGGCCCGGGCGTGCGTCAGTCGATGATCACCATCTTGCGCTGCGCGCGGTCCGGGCCCGCGGTCAGGCGGTAGAAGTACACGCCGCTCGAGAGCCGGCCGCCGTTGTCGTCGGTGCCGTTCCACTGCAGCGTGTGCAGGCCGGGGCCCAGCGGGCCCTGGGCGATGGTCTTGACTGCACGGCCAGCGACGTCGAAGACGCGCAGTTCGACGTCGCGCTCGGACGGCAGGGCGAAGCGGATCGTCGTGCTGGGACGGAACGGGTTGGGGGTGTTCTGGGCGAGTTCGAACGCCAGCCCAAGGTTCACCGGGGCCGTGGCATCATCCGGGTTGATCGGGCCAGCCGTGAGCGCGCCGAAGCCCAGACCCAGCGGCCGGGGCAGTTCGGCGAGCGTGTGCGACTCGAACATGGCCGTCTCGGCGACATCGACCGTTCGGGCGTACACCGAGCCCGCCATCGTCGAGCCATTCATGAGCACGGCCCGGCCGCTGGGCGAGATGAGCGAGCCATGAAAGTAGGACTCCGGCCCCAGCTTCACGAGCGAGTTCGTGCCCCGGACGTACATCTTCAGGTGCGTCGACAACCGGACATCGCCCTGCGAGATGATGGCGCCGCGCGCGATGTCGATGTTGTCGGTATGGATCGTGACCGTCTCGAGCTTGCCGATCGGCATCTCGCCGGCGATACCGACCGGCATGTCCACCTGGCCTTCCGGGTCGTACTGGAGGTAGGCACCGATGCCGAGGGAGATGCGAGCGAACACGTAGGTGCCCGGCTCGAGGATGACCCAGCCACCGATGCCGACGAGCAGCGAGCCGTAGCGGCCCGGGGTCAGCGTCTGCACGCCATAGTCCGGGACCGTGACCGAGGCCGCGAGCAGCGGCAGTGCAGGGAGGGCGGGCAGCGCCGGCATGGCGAGCGGTGCGTAGAACTCGGCGTTCGAGGCTGCGACGCCATCCATGAACGTGGTGTTGGTCAGGCGGACCGCGCCCTTGGACATCATATTGCCGACCATGAGCAGGCTGTCGCCCGTCACCTGGATGCCGTTGGGGCCAGCGGTGATGTCACCATGGAAGTTGTGCCCCATGCGTGAGGCCATGCGCACGCCGCCGTTGCACCAGATGTCCCCGTCGAGGTCCAGGCGGCTCGTCACCGTTACCGAGTCGGTGGCGAAGATCGCGATCTCCGCCGCGGCCGGGTCCGGTGCGGGCAGCGTGACCGCGCTGAACACCGGGATGTTGAGGAACGCCTTCACCGGCATGCCCGAACCACTGCGACCGGTGGCCGGCAGGCGGATGATGGCATCGGCTGCCGGGCCCGAGAGTGTCAGGTCCTGGAGCACGGAGACTTCGTTGCCCTGCGCGCCGTTCGGCACCACCAGTTCGGGATGATCGAACGGCGCACGATACCAGCGCACGCGTTCGTCGGTGAGGCTGCGCAGGAAGCTCAGCAGCGCGATCTGCCGGTTCGGGTGGCCGAGCAGTCCGCGCATGCGCTCCATGTCGGCATCGAGGTTCGACAGGTTCTCGTCGTGGAAGTTGCCGCCGCGGGCGTAGAACGCCACGACATCCTGCAGCGAGGCCTCGCCGCCATTGTGGAAGTAGGGACCGGTCAGTTCGACGTTGCGCAAGCCAGGCGTCTTGAAGCAGCCATCGGCATTGATGCGCTCGGTGGGATCCATGCCGGGGAACAACTCGTTGTCCTGGATACTGCCCGGGTTCAGCTGTTCCTGACGAGCGGCCGACAGCGGGTTGCCGAACGGATCGTTCGCACCCAGGCCGACGTCGTCGGTCGTCCGACGCACGCCGATGTTGTAGAAGCCGCCGTCATAGACCGACGTCTGGCGGTCGGCCATGATCATGCGCTCGATGACGCCGTCCTTGGTGACCGGGTCGAGGCGCGCCGTGACCCCGGCCCCGGTGAATTCGGGACCGGCGTGGCAGCCGAGGCAGTTACCGCCATCGATACCGGTGAACACGCGCAGGCCGATCTTCTGCTGGTCGGTGAGCGCATTGGCGTTGCCTTCGCGGTACTGGTCGTACGGTGCGTCGTCCGAGACCAGCGTCGCCTCGTACGCCGCGATCGCGAGGCCCCAGAACAGCGAGAAGTTGGACTCCATCAGCGTGTACTGGTCGGTCGGCAATGTCGATGCGACAGCGGGCGCGAAGGCGCCGGCCGAGCTCTTGAGCGTGCCGTCGACGAGTTGCGTCGCGCCGCCCATGCCTTTCAGGTCCTCGCCAGACGAAGTGGATCCGCCCGCCATCGGCGTCGGCGTTGGCGCGGGCGCAGCGCTTCCCGGGATGACGTTCATCGCGCCATCCACGAGCTGGTTGGAGTTCCACCACCGGTCGTGGAAAGCCGCGCGGATCATGTCGGCGTAGTCGCTGGTGAGGCCCCTGCCTCCGGCGACGGCCATGGGGCCGAGCACGGAGTCGTCGGCCTTGACCTCCTGGCTGGCGAGCGGCTGCAGCGAGATCATCTTCTTGCCGAGCTTCATGAACGTGCGGCCCTCGGCGGACATCTCGACGCCAGAGAGCGGCGGACCGACGGCCTGCGAGGCGGTGCTGGCCATGTCGAGCGAAATGCGCACCGCTTCGAGCTCGCCCAGGTCGTTGACCTGGAGCACGCGGGCGTTGGCGTCCGCATCGCCGAACGGGTTACGGCCGTTGAAGCGGCGGCTGGCGCGGCCGTCCCAGAAGTTGCGGACGTTGAAGACCGCGTTGATGGTGGACGGCGCGTTGCGGCCGGTGACGCGGCGGACGTTCAAGCCGCCGACGGAGAAGCCGAGTGGATCGAGTGCGCGCATGTCCATGTCGTCGCGGCGGCCGCCGGGGACGACATCGATGAACGCGCTGGCGTGCACGCCCTGCGAGCCGACGATGTCATCGCGGTCGCGCAGCAGTGCGGAGTTGCGGTCCACCGGGTCGGCAAGCCTGTGGAACGGGAACTCGCCCGCGACCAGCTTGTGGTTCGGACCGCCGACCTCGAACAAGTGGTTGCCACCGGCGTTCAGCTGGTTGCTCGAGCGGCTGTCGGCGCCGGCCTGGAAGTGGCAGGTGGCGCACGCGGTCTTGCCGTCGCTGCCGGCCTGCATGTCCCAGTACAGCGCCTTGCCCAGCGCAATCGCGGCCGATTCGTCCTTCACGAACTGCTCGATGCCCACGGGCTTCGGCACACGAACCGCTTTGAGCGACGGCGGAGCGGGCACGATGCGGGGCACGATCTGCGCCGAACCGACGACGGAGATCGCTTCGAGCGCAATCAGACCCAGGACGAACGCAGGGAGTGTTCTGCGCATGACCACCTCGTGGAGTCGCGGCAGGCGATGCCGCGGTGGGGACACTTCCTCGCGCAGCGCGCACCCGGTCAGGCTTGGAGAGAGAGGTCCGGGACGTCGGCGAGAGAATGGAGAGAGAGGATACGCACTCAATCTTATGGAATGGTTCCAAAGGCTGAGAACTGGAATTCACATGCAGAACACTCTCGTCCTCATTTTGGAGGCGGCAGTGAACGCACTATGCATGAAACCGAACTCGCGCCTTGCAGGATGCAACTCACTGCGCGATTTCACCCACACAGGGTTCCCTGCACCGGACTCGCTTGGCGACACCGACGAGGGCACTCCATAGCGGCGTGACCTCGCCGCAACGCAACGCAACGACCAGGCGCTCTCCAGGACGTGGTCCGTGAGCCTCCTTCCAGGGGCGCATGGCGCCGCTCCTGGCCGACGAGCACCCGCTTCGGCTGCGCGCGGTCCTTGCCGGCGGTCGGGCGATGGAAGCACACACCACTCACGAGCCGGTTGCCGTGATCATCGCCGCCATTCCACCACAGTGTGCACGCCGGGGTGCGATCCGGGCGCCCGCGTCGTGCAGCCTGCATGGCGCCGCTGTTCACGTCGGTCCAATTGCGCGGCTCCGGGGCGAAAGCGTGTGCGATGCAACGCAACGCGCTCGTGAGCGATGTGAAATGCCGAGCGTTCACGATTTCATGTTGTCGTATGGGTTCTTGGCGTTCATATACTTTTGTCGCCACAAGCTCTGCTTGGTCTCTCCTGCGTCGACCGGCACGAGCCGGCCCGTCTTCCCGCTCTCTCTCTCTCTCACTCTGGGAAGCAGGCCATTCCCGCGACGACGCGGCTTTGAACCGTGCCCCCATCGTGCTGTGGGGGACGGTGTCCCAGGAGGGTCAGCACATGCGTTTCGTTCCCCACGGCTGCGCAGTTCTCCTTGTGCTGGGTATGTCTTGCGGTCTCGCCACGGCCTCCACGGCGGCCCCCCGGCCGGCGTTCACGAGCCAGCAGACGTCCACGATCGAGGGTCTGGGCGACTACACGTCGGCCGCGCTCGACGGCATGGGCCGCACGCACGTCGCGTACTTCGATCCGTCGCGTGACGCGCTCGTCTATG
>JANMAX010000182.1:0-19701 GCA_031360075.1 bacterium
GCGTCGAGGATCTCTTCCATGGAAGGATGCGTGGAGTCCGACACAGGAGCCTCATCGTGCGGGGGTGTGCGGGCGCGGACGGTTGCCGCGACCCGGGGGATGCACCGCTTGCAGGAGGATTATCGGCGGACGGCACAGCGCCCTGAACAACTGCTTGCACATCAGCAGGGGGCACCCGTTGCAGGATGCACGGGGCCATCGCCCGGCCCGCCGCTTGCCGCTCCCGTGCGGCGGCCGCATGGCGCATGCGGCGCTCTGGTATCTTGCGGCCGTGAAGCTCGCGATCCTGTCCGTGCTCGTCATCGCCTGCGCCGTGTCATGTGCCCCGGGGTCGGCCGACGCTCCCGAGGTCAACGGGCGCCGCTATTTTGGTTCGCTCGTGGCCCCCAGGGGCCAGGTGCTGCGTTTCAATCTCGGCACCGAGCCTGAACTGCGCGACCCGAGCGCCATGAGCGGCCAGCCCGACGGCCGCTTCGCGCGCTTGGTGTTCGAGGGGCTCACCACTTCGGATGCGCGCACGCTGGAACCGCGGCCCGGTCAGGCGTACCGCTGGGATGAGAGCGCGGACGGACTGGTGTACACGTTCCATCTGCGCGCCGGACTGCAGTGGTCCGATGGCGTGCCGCTGACCTCGCGAGACTTCCTGTGGTCGTGGACGCGCGTGCTCTCGCCCGCAACCGCGTCGCGCAACGCCAGCTTGCTGTACTCCATCCGCGGCGCGGAGGACTACCACAAGGGCCGCGCCTCCGACGGCAGCGCACTCGGACTGGCGGCCCCCGACGACAGCACGTTCGTGGTGACGCTGGCGCAACCTACGGCTTACTTCCTGTCGCTCACCACGTACTACACGTTCATGCCGGTGCCGCGGCACATTGCCGAAGCGTGGGGGGTGCGCTGGACGCTGCCCGAGCACCTGGTGGGCAATGGGCCGTTCCGCTGGACGTGGTGGCGGCAGAACGACCACTATGAGTTCGTGCCTTCGGAGCGCTATTGGGACCGCGCCCGCGTCCGGCTCGAAAAGGTCATGGCGTACACCATCGACGACATGAACACGTGCACGAACCTGTACAAGTCGGGTGCGATCGACTGGAACCCGAGCGGCTACATCCCGTCGCAGTACCTGCCCTACATGAAGGACTATGCCGACTACCGCACCGGGCGCTACCAGGGCACTTACTTCTACAGCATCAATGTCACGCGCCCGCCGCTGGACAACCTCTGGCTGCGGCGAGCGCTGCTCTACGCGATCGACCGCGACGCCATCGCTCGCGACCTGCTGAAGGGCAGCCGTGAGCCGTGGGGCCGCATCGCGCCCGCGGGCTACCCGGGCTATGCCGGCGCGACCCCGGTGCGCTACGACCCCGAACGCGCACGCGCCTGCCTGGCGAAGGCCGGCTTCCCGGGCGGCAGGGGACTGCGCCGCATCGCCATCCTGTTCAACACCAGCGAGGACAGCCGGCGCATCGGCGAGGCCGTGCAGGCGATGTGGAAGCGCGAACTGGGCATCGACGTGGAGCTGGCCAGCCAGGAGTGGGGCTCATACCTGCAGGCGACGACCACGCTGCGGTACGACCTGGCACGGCGCTCGTGGATCGGCGACTACCTGGACCCCAACTCGTTCCTGCAGATGCTGGTGGGCGGTGATGGCAACAACCGCACCGGGTTCGCCGATGCGCGCTTCGACGCGCTCATCGCGCGCGCGGCGCGCACGCTCGACCGAGCACAGCGCTTCGCCGTGCTCGCCGAGGCCGAATCGCTGGCTTTGGATCAGGCCGTGTTCCTGCCCATCTACCACTACGCCACCACCGAACTCGTGAAGCCATGGGTGCGCGGCATCTACCAGACCGCGCTCGACGTGCATCCGCTGACGCACGTCTGGATCGATCACGACTGGCGGCAGCACGAGCCACTGGCCGCGAACGCTCCGGACACGGCGCGTGCCACCCCGCTCGCGAACGACTTCGCCGCGCACACCGGAGGCACGCGCCCGAGATGATCCCGTTCATCCTGCGCCGCATCCTGCTCATGGTGCCAACGCTCGTGGTCATCGCGACGCTGACATTCGCGCTCATGCGACTGGCGCCCGGCGGGCCGTTCATGAGCGAGAAGGACATCCCGGCCCAGGCGCGGCAGGAACTCCTGCATCGCTATGGCCTCGACCGGCCGCTGCTTGAGCAGTACCTCAGGTTCCTCGGCAACGCCGCGCGACTCGATTTCGGCCCGTCGTACAAGTACCCGGACCGCGAGGTCCGCGACATCCTCTGGCAGGGTTTCGCCGTCTCGGCAGAGCTCGGCGGCTGGGCGCTGCTGTTGTCGCTGCTCATCGGCATCCCCGTGGGCACGCTCGCCGCGGTGCGCCAGAACCAGGCCGCCGACCACGTGTCGATGGCGCTGGCACTCGCCGGCGTATCCGTGCCGAACTTCGTGCTGGGACCTGTGCTCGTGCTGGTGTTCTCGCTCACGCTGCTGTGGCTGCCGGCCGCCCTGTGGACCGGGCCGTCGTCGCGCATCCTGCCGGTGATCGCGCTGGCGGTGAGTTACGTGGCGTACATCGCGCGCCTGACGCGCGCCGGCATGCTCGAGGTGTTGCGCCAGGACTACATCCGCACCGCGCGCGCCAAGGGGCTGTCCGAACGCGCCGTGATCCTCAAACACGCCTTGAAGCTCGGCATCCTGCCGGTGGTGTCGTATCTGGGGCCGGCGGCGGCGCGCATCATCATGGGCTCGATCGTCATCGAGCAGGTGTTCGCCATCCCCGGGCTCGGGCGCTACCTGGTGGTCGGCGCGGTCAATCGCGACTACACGCTGGTGCTGGGCGTGGTCATGTTCTACGCGTCGTTCCTGCTGGTCCTGAACCTGATCGTGGATCTCGCCTACCACGGCCTCGATCCGCGCGTGGAGCTGGCATGAGCGTCGGCCTGCGACCGCCCGAGAGCGTGCTGGCGCACGCCGAGGCACACGCGGCACCGCGCAGCCTGTGGTCCGATGCGTGGCGCCGACTGCGCCGCAACCGGCTCGCGGTGGCGGCCGCCGTGTTCCTGCTGGTCATGAGCACGATCGCGGCCCTGGCACCGTGGTTGCCGTGGCTCGCCGACCCCGCGCTGCAGGACCTTGCGAAAGGGGCCACGGGGCCTTCACTGCAGCATGCATTCGGCACCGACGAGCTGGGCCGCGACCTGTTCGCGCGCGTGCTCCACGGCGGCCGCATCTCGCTCATGGTCGGACTCGTCGGCACGCTGGTGTCGCTGCTCGTCGGCGTCACCTGGGGCGCGGTCGCCGGCTACGTGGGCGGACGCACCGACGAGGTCATGATGCGCGTCGTCGACGTGCTCTATGCGCTGCCCTACATCTTCCTGGTCATCCTGCTGTTGGTGTTCTTCTCGAAGAGCCTGGTCATGCTGTTCGTGGCACTCGGGCTCGTGCAGTGGCTGACCATGGCGCGCATCGTGCGGGGGCAGGTGCTGTCGTTGAAGCACCAGCCGTTCGTGGAAGCCGCGCGCGCGCTCGGAGCGAGTGATGCGGCGATCGTGTTCCGCCACATCGTGCCCAACACGCTCGGCCCGGTGATCGTGTACACGACGCTCACCGTGCCGGCGGTGATCCTGCAGGAGGCGTTCCTGAGCTTCCTCGGGCTGGGCGTTCAGCCACCCAACGCGTCGTGGGGAACGCTGGTGTCCGACGGTGCCCGGCTGCTGGCGCTGTTCCCCTGGCTGGTGGTGTTCCCCGGCCTGGCCATGTCGTTGACGCTGCTGGCGTTCAACTTCATGGGTGATGGCCTGCGGGACGCACTGGACCCCCAGGGACGGCGGGACTCCGGCGCCGTTTAGTCGCTGTCGACGGCCTTCCGACCCAGCAGGCGCCCCCCCTCCTGGAGCTACCGGCCCCCGGCCGTGACCGGTCCTGCCGTCCCCCGCTTCCCGCGCGGAAGTCCGGGGAGTGCGCTGGTCCAAGGATTGCAGCATGAGACTAGAGTTCACCCGACCGATGGGCCCCTTGGGCCCTGAGGCCCAGCGACGCACAACTGGGAGCGGACAGTGGAACCCAAGATCCCCGTCTCACCCGACTCAGCTAACCCCAACGGCCACAACGGTCGCGGGCTCCCGATTCGCGTCGTGGTCGCCGACGATGTGTCGTTGGACCGCGTCGCCCTGTCTCACCTGATCGCCAGCTGGCCCGAGTTCCGAGTAGTGGGCGAGACCGTCTCGGCTGCCGAAACGGCAGACGTCTGCCGTCGTTTGTCACCCGACGTGGTCCTGATGTCCCTGATCCTTCCCACGGAAGCCGCCAACCCGGTGATCCAGTTGCGGCAGGAAGTCCCTAACCAGAAGATCGTCGCGCTGGCCGAACGGCCGCGCCGGACGTGCGCCTCCATGCTCGCGATCAAACGCGCCACCCTTGGCGGGCGCATGGATTCGACCATGCGCGCCACGGTCGCCGACTGTCTCGACCTCGCCGCCGAGTGCGGAGCCGACGGCACGCTGCGCCGCGACGCGGGTCCCGAACGGCTGCGCGAAGCGCTCATGCGCGTGACCCGCGGCGAGGGCTTCCACGAGTTCGACAACTCGGGCTCTCCCAAGGATGAACGTCGCGCGCTTTCGCCGCGTGAAATGGAAGTCGCGACATTGCTTGCGGAAGGGCGCTCCAACAAGGAGATCGCAGCCGCGCTCGATGTCAGTGAGCCGACAGTGAAGAAGCACATCGGTCATGTGCTGCGTAAACTCGTGCTCCAGGACCGGCTGCAGGTGGCCCTGTTCGTATCGCGGCACCCGATGTACATCAACGAGCGCTCGCTGTCGTCCTGACCGGTCCTCCACCAAGGTACCATCACACAGTCCTGACAAGAGTGTCGTAACCTGCGGGTGTCCGTGTTCGGCTATCAGGGCCGCCGGACACCCGCAGAGCTTTACGGAAGAGCTTCACGGCCGCCGACAATCCATCCCGGAGGCCCGGTTCCCCACACGGGAGGATGAGGATGACGCTGCGACGGGGTGTGTTGGTCTCGCTCCTGCTCGTCGGCTCCTCGTTGCTCACGCTGGCCGCGACACAAGCCCCAGCGGGCAATGGCACGGAGGCGAAGTCAGTCGGATCCGAGGCTTGCAAGGATTGCCACGAGGATCGGTGGAAGGAGTTCCAGGACAGCCCGCACGGACGCGCGCAACTCGACGCGGCCGTACTCGCCAAGGCACCGGGATGCGAATCGTGCCACGGGCCCGGTTCGCTGCACGTGGCTGCTGCCGGCGACTCCACCGACCCCGGCTTCAGGACGATGCGCAGTATCGCGAAGCTTCCGGCGGCCGAAGCGGACGCACGCTGCCAGAGCTGCCACAGCAATGGCGACCAGTTCTACTGGAAGCACAGCGCACACGCCCGCAAGGGTGTGAGCTGCGTCAACTGCCACTCCGTCCATGCGCCCAAGAGCCTGGGCGGAGCCAAGCTGCTGGCGGCAAAGGCCCCCACCGAGCTGTGCGTGACCTGCCACAAGGACAAGAAGCACGCACTGGCGAGGTCCGGCCACATGCCACTGCGTGAGGGCGGGATGTCGTGTGCGGACTGTCACAACCCGCACGGCTCGGCGGCGCCCAAGATGATCCGCGCCGCGACCGTGAACGACCTCTGCTACAAGTGCCATGCCGACAAGCGCGGTCCCATGCTGTGGGAGCACGCGCCCGTGCGTGAGAACTGCATGACCTGCCACCAGCCGCACGGTTCCAACAACGACAAGGTGCTGGCGAGCAAGCGGCCGTATCTGTGCCAGCGCTGCCACATCGGCACGCGCCACCCGAGCACCTCGTACGACGCACGCGACCTCGCGGGCAACCGCACGTTCAACCGCTCCTGCACGAACTGCCACAGCCAGGTGCACGGATCCAATCACCCCTCGGGCAAGTATTTCCTGAGATAGGAGGACGCTCATGGCAACGCGGAGTCACGCAGTCAAAGCTGCGCTCGCGTGCATCTTGCTTGCGAGCGCCTCGATCACGGCCGCACGGGCCGGCGAACAGAGCGAAGCGACGTTCGGGTCGCAATGGTGGACCCAGTCGGTGAACGACGCGAAGTACCAGGAGTTCCGTGACGTACGGCGCGGCGGTTTCCTGGAATCGTTCGTGGTGCAGCGCTGGTCGGGACGCGACCTGTTGACCGTGCAGGGCGTAAACGGCCTGGCCAAGGATCAGTCCACGCGCATGACGTATGCGAATGGCCTGCGCTTCCGGCTCGACCTCGGTTACCAGCAGACACCGCACACGTTCAGCAACACCGCACGCTGGGGCTGGCTGCAGGCGGCACCGGGCGTGTTCATCCTGCCGGATTCGCTGCAGGCGAGGAACCAGCTCATCCCCGCCACCTACACGCAGCGCATGCTGGACTTCCTCAAGGGCGCACCGGGCGTCAACCTCGGCTTCAACACCAATGTCAGCAACGCCCGGGCCCGCTTCCGCCCGGCCAAGGGCTGGCAGGTCGAGGCACGGGCTTCCCAGCGTCAGAGGGATGGCCTGAAGCCCTATGCGATGAGCTTCGGGTTCAGCACGGCGCTCGAGAACCCCGAACCCATCGACCAGACCATGCTCGATGTGGACGTCATCGCGGATTACCGCCGCGCGGCGTTCACGATGCAGGCGAGCGGCGGGGTGTCGAGCTTCAGGAACGACGTCTCCGTGCTGCGCGTCGACAACCCCAGGCGCATCACTTCCATCGATGGTGGTGATGGCACCGCCCAGGGTGCGCTCGATCTGTACCCGGACAACAAGGTGTTGCGGGGCAACGTCGCGATGAGCTACGAGCTGCCGCGCCGCAGCACGCTGTCGGCGACGCTGGGTCTGGCTTCGGGAAGTCAGGACGACGCCTTCCTGCCGTTCACGACGAACACCGCCCTGCCGCAGAGCAACCCGGATTCGCTGCCGGCCAGGAGCCTGGACGCGAGGACCACACAGCTTACTGGCGACGTGCGCCTGCGCACGCAGCCGGCCGACAAGCTCGCGAGCACGCTGCGTTTCCACTACAACGACTACAAGACCGCGGCGAAGGAGTTGAACTTCATCGGTCAGGTGCCGTACGACGCAGCGTTCCAGCGTTTCATCGAACGCAAGAACCACCTGTTCAACTCGACGCAATGGCAGGCGGGGCTGGATCTCGACTACGACCTCACCGCTCGCGCCTCGATCGGGGGCATCGCGGAGTACCGCATCCGCGAACGCAGCCCGCGCGAGGTCGAGAAGGACAAGGAGACCGTGCTCGGTGGGCGCGCGAGGATCAGCGCGCCGCACGACATCATGCTGAACGCCGCCTACACCCGGGGCGACCGCAAGATGGACAGGTTCCTGGCCGAGGAGTACATCGGCCTCAAGCAGGGCTCGACGCCCGGCTTGTACGACGTGCTCGGGCCCCTCGAACAGTCCGGCCTGCGGCGCTTCGATGTCGCGGACCGCGTCCAGGACCTCGCCAGCGTCGGCCTCTCGATGCCGGTCGGTGACCGGTTTGATGTCTCCGCGAGCTACGAGTTCACCCGCAACGACTACCCGAGCGACACCGGCGCCGACACGACGCTGGGTCTGCAGAAGGAAGAGTTGAGCAACGTGGCCGCCACCGCCACGCTGCACGTGAACGAGCAGCTCGACCTGAGCGGCAGCGTCGGTTTCGGCCGCTCGCTTTCGGATCAGCGCTCGCGTTCGTCCGGAGCCACGTACTCGTACCTGCCGGACAGCAACTGGACGGCGAAGCTCGAGGACAAGGAGACGTTCGTGAACACCGGCTTCGAATGGGCGCCGCCCAAGAAGAAGCTCGGCCTGTCGGGCGACTACGAGATCAGCCGCACGATGTCGTCGTACGACCTCGGCAACGGCCTCAACAACGCCGCGGACCTGCCGAACGTGTTCTACCGCCGTCAGGACGCGACGGTTGAAGCCACGTGGCGCTGGCTGGTGCGTACCTCGATCGTCGGCCGTTACCAGTGGGAGCAGTTCGACATGATCGACTGGTCCGCCAACAACGTGCCGTTGATCTTCCCGGTCACCGGAAGCTCGAACGCCATCTTCCTGGGCGACTCGTCACGCAGCTACACGGCACACCGGGTGGCACTGGTGGTTCGCCACCGCTTCTAGCCGCGCCCGAGAACAGCCGGAGCGATCGGCTGCAGACAGAGATCACGAACGGGCGGGCTCCCTGGGGAGCCCGCCCGTTTCGTCATCTGGTCACGACCGGTGCGAACAGAAGCTATGCTTTCACCTCGAGCATCGAGGCGCGTTCGGCGGCCGTTGTCGGACGTGCCTCACGGATCAAGCCACGCGCCCACTCCAAACGCTCGTGCACGTTGATGAGCATGACGCCGCGGACGATGTCGTCACGCAGGTAGTAGAGCACGCCCTCGCGACCCGGCTCGATCCAGCGCAGCTCGGTATCGAGCCGCGCCCACAGCTCGCCGACACCCTCGAACTGCATATCGCCGACGCGGAACCACTTGAGTGGCAGGTGGTCGTAAGCCTTATGCGCCCCAGCCATGTTGGCGCCCACGCAGCGGCCATGCATGTCGGCGTGATCGGAGCCCTCGACGCGCATGAGCTGCCCAAGGGTCAGGTACGGGAACTCCGCGACGTCGCCCGCTGCCCAGACATGCTCGTTCGACGTCCGTCCGAACTCGTCGACCACGATGCCATCGTCGATCCCGAGGCCGGCGGCTTCGGCCAGCTCGACCAGCGGCTCTCCACCCAGGTCCACGATGACGAGCTGCGTATCGAGATCGTTGCCGAGGTAAGTGCGCGCACGAATGAGCCCGTTGGACTCGATGATACGCACCAGGATGTCGCCACTCACGGTCTCGACGCCCATGTCGCGCAGATACTCGAGCAGCGGCACGCCCAGCTCACGCGGCAGCATGCGGTGGAGCGGATACTCCTCCGACAGCACGAGCGTGATCTCCTTGCCCCGCGAACGCAGCGCAGCCGCCATCTCAACACTGATGAAGCCGCCACCCACGAGCGTCAGGTGCTGCACGCGCTCGAGCCGGGACTCCAGGTCCAGGTAGTCCTCGAGGTCGCGGAAATAGCGCACGCCCGGCGCGTCGGCCCCCTCCGCCTTCAGCCGGCGCGGCCGGCAACCCGTGGCAATCAGCAGGTCGTCATATTCGATGAGCTCACCGCGCTCGTCCCAGAGCTGATGTTTCTCGGCGTCGAGCTCGATGATCTCATGCCGCAGCCGGACCTCGACGTGGCGCTCCGTGTACCAGTCGTCGGGATGCAAGGGCAGGCGTTCGAGCGACGCGGTGCCGTACCACAGGTCCTTGCTCAGGAGCGGACGGCGGTAGGGGCGGTGATTCTCACGCGACAGCAACAGGATGCCGCCATCGGGATCGTGGGCGCGGATGCCTTCGATGGCCGCAGCGGCTGCGAAGCCACCGCCGACGATGCAGTAACGGGTGCGCATGGGACTCCTTGGGGCCGGTTGCGAGCGAAACGCCAGTGTAGTGGCTCGGGCGCGCGGCGTCAGCCGGGCCCGGGCGGGAAGACGCGGCGCGCCAGGTCACCGGCGTGCAGGTCCATGAGCGCATGGATGATCATGGCCGGCCACAGCGAGCCCGACACGAGCAGCACGCCGGTGAAGAACGCCCCCGCCAGCCCGGTGAGCACGATGCCGCGCACACCCTGGTAGAAGTGGGCGACGCCGAACAGCACCGCCTGCAGCACGCATGCAGCCGGGAACGGCACGACGTGCGCCAGGTACCACAGCGTGAATCCGCGGAACAGGAACTCCTCGCACAGCCCGGCCGTGCAGGCGAGCACCGCGAACAACGGGTACTCGGCCGCGGTGTGCGGCATCAGGCGCTCGACCGGGCCCAGGCGCTCGCGCACACGCGCGCGCAGGGTCTCGTCGCTGGCGAGCAGGCCGCGCTGGCGCACGACGAGCGACACGATGGTGGCGAGTCCGACGAGAACGCCAGCGAGCCCGGCGCTGGGCTCGAGCGCCAGCCCGAGTGTGACGAGACTGCGGTAGTGCCGCAGCCACACCACCAGCACGACGACGGTGAGCGACCACTGCATGGCGATCGCCCGCCACCACAGCCGGCGGCGCAGGGCTGGCACAAGCTCGGCCGGCGCGGCGCGCAGTGCACGCATGCTGGCCCAGGCACGCAGCGGCAATCCCAGGACGATGATGGCAACCAGCAGGTGGTCGGCAGGAGTAAGCATGGACCGCGCAGTCTAGCCTGAACTGATCATGAACCGTGAGCCGAGAAAGTCGGATGTCCGTGAAGCGCAAGGCGCACGCGTGCCGGCTGGGATGCCGGAGCGTGCGAACCGGTCTAGACTGCGCGGGTCCACGCGCCCCTGGGTCCGGAGGTCCGTCATGTGCCGTCCCGTCACCGCCCTGCTGGTCATCCTCATCGCATCGTTGGCGTCGCTCGCCGCCACGACCCTGCCTCCGACACGCGGCCCGCGAGTCGCGATCCAGTTGGGTGAAACGCGCCCGCTCGAGACCGCGCTCGGTGACACGACGCTGCCGACCGCGGCCGCGGTGTGGCTGGCCATGGTCGACGGCGCACGGCGCGAGATCGCGCTCGAGCACTTCTACCTGTCACGAAAACCGGGTGAGGCGCTCGACCCGGTGCTGGACGCGCTCCGACGCGCCGCGGCGCGCGGCGTGAAAGTGCGCTTGTTGTTGGATGCGGGCATGCACCGCACGTACCCGCAACCCGCCGACTCGCTCGCCCGGCTGCCCAACTGGAGCGTGCGGTTCGTCGACTACCGCCGCCTCGCGGGCGGCGTTCAGCATGCCAAGTTCATGATCGTCGATGGCGGCCAGGCCTGGCTCGGCAGCCAGAACCTCGACTGGCGGGCGTTGTCACACATCCACGAACTCGGCGCGCGCGTCGAACTGGAAGCGGTCGCCAAGGCGTTCAGCGACGTCTTCGAGACGGACTGGCGGGCCTCCGACACCACGCACACCGCCGCGCCGATCGCCACCGAACGCGTGCGCTGGCCGGTCGAGTTCAGCCAGGACGGCGAACGCGGCATGATCTGGGCCAGCGCCAGCCCGCAGAAGCTGAGCCCACGCTCGGTACTCTGGGACCGTGACGTTCTGGTGGAACGGATCGACCATGCCCAGCGCGAGCTTGTCGCGCAGGTGCTGAGCTACGGCACCGGTGGCCACGGCACGACGGACTCGACGCTGCACCGCGCACTGATCGCTGCCGCCGCACGGGGCGTGCAGGTGAAACTCATCGTCTCGGATTGGGTCGTGGGCGGCCGCGGTGAGGCCGACCTGCGTGCACTCGCAGCGCTCCCCAACGTCCAGGTGCGCATCTCGAGAGTGCCGGACTGGAGCGTGGGTTACATCCCGTTCGCACGGGTCGAGCACTGCAAGTTCATGGTGGCCGACGGTGAGTGGCTGTGGCTCGGCACCAGCAACTGGGAACCGTCGTACTTCTACTCGTCACGCAATATCGCGGTCACCGTGTACCACCGCCCGCTCGCGCGCCGCGTGCGCCGCGTCTTCGAGACGAGCTGGAACGCGCCGAGTGCGATCGTGCTGGGCCCGGACACGAAGCTCGAGCGCCGGCAGCACGCCGAGGCGGCCCCGGACGGACAGAAGATGTACGGCGAGTAGCCGGGCCCTGCGTGGCGTCCAGGCGGACGCCGTGCACCGGGTCCGGCAAGCGGCGCTAAGCCGGCCGACGGGACGCGCGTGGCACGCGGGTCCGGGGTGCCCAGCCGTGCTTCTCCATGTCCACGCAACCCCGGCCGTCGAACCGCACGCCCTCATGCTCGAGCCGCAATCGCTGCGTGATGGCACTGGACGGGTCCAGCCTGCCGAGCGACAGTCGGCCGCCTGCAGCGACGATGCGGTGCCACGGCACGGGTGAGCCCGGTGGCAGCGCGTGCAGGGCGTAGCCCGCGACTCGTGGCGCCTGGGGCAGGCCGGCCTCGGCCGCGACCTGACCGTAGGTCGCGACGCGGCCGCGAGGGACGCGCATCACGACCGCGTAGATGCGCGAATAAGCGCCCGTCGCCGCGCTCAGTGGGAGCACCGCGGCCGCTCGCCGGCGTGACAGGGTCCGTGCGGTTGCCCGCGCCCCGCCCGATGTGGGCTTACGCGAGGCCGTAGCGTTCCCTGAGCAGCGCGACGTGATGCAGTTCATGGCCCGCGGTCATGTGCGCCAGTGCACGCACGCTCACGGGATGGCCGCTGGCCGTGCCGCGGCGTTCGAGCGCCAGGTCGTCGAACGAGGTCAGCAACGCCAGCGTGGCGGCGCGCACCGCCTGGTACTCCGCGACCAGGTCCTGCACCGTCCGGCGGTCGAAGTGCGCGGCCGGCAACCATTTGTTCTCGTCGAATCCGGGCAACGGCGTGTCGTCCTCGCGTGCGATGCTCAGCGCGCGATACATGAACACACGCTCAACATCGAGGACGTGGCCCAGGACTTCCTTCACGCTCCACTTGCCCGGGGCATAGCGGAACATCGCCTGCGGATCGGTGACCCCGGACAGCAGCCGCGGCGTGCCGGCGCCCGATGAGCGCAGCGTGGCGATGGCGTCATCGCCCACCAGTCGGATGTACCTGCCGTAGTACTCGGCGTACTCGTCGGGCTGCGGCTTGGGAACGCGGAACATCGACACTCCGGACATGGAATCTCCTCTCGGGCGGTTCGTGGGGATGCTGCGAGCAGCTTGGCCTCAGGGGTTGACGACGCGCAACCTCGCTTCGCCGCCGCGGGTGGCGAGCGCCGGGTCGTACATGCCGAACGCGGACGGCGGCAGCGCGGTGAACGCCCCCGCGATCTCCGGGCGCACCAGGTACTCGATCACGGTATCGCCCGAGCCGAGCGTGTCCAGGAAGAACGCCGCCTGGCCGTCGCGCGACTCGCCGTGCGTGTTCCACGGCCGCTCGACCCCTTCGGGCAGCAACTGGTCGATCTCGAAGCCGGCCGGCACTGGATCCTCGAGCGCGATCCAACGCAGGTCCTTCGCGGCCGTGAGCGTGAGCCGCACCACAACGCCCTCGCCCACTCGCAACGGCTGCTTGGCATCGATCGCGCTCGTGAGCCAGCGCGGGCGGCCGCGGCGGTCCGCGGTGCGCACCGCACGCAGGTACTCGCGCGTCACCGTGAGCCGCGAGCGGTCCGGAGCCGGGCCCGGACTCGGGACCTGCGCCAGCGCGGACCACGCCCACCAGGTCGGGGCCGCACCGTCGGCCGAGATCTCGAGCACGTTGGCACCTGGTTTGAGCTTGTCCGCCGTCACGACCGCGCCACCCGCCGCGGCACTGAGCGGCGCGCCGTTCCAGCGCAGCAGCGCCGCCGGCACGCTGGCCGGCTCGGGATAGGCCGCCAGCCAGCCCGCAAGCGCCACCACCACCGCGCCGGTCGTGCGCGTCGAGCGCCACTCCCTGCCGTCGCGATGCGCGGCGAGCCACGCCAGCAACTGCGCGGTGCGCGGGTCGGCGGGCGCCAGCCGCGACGCCGCCTCGAGCGCCCACGCCGTATGCTCCACCGGATCGCCGATCCACTCCTCGTCACCGCCGCCCGGAAGCGAGCGCATGCCCCCCGCCAGCACGCTGCCCGCCCACATCGCCTCGAGCAGCGTGGCGGCGTCCGCATCCCGGCCGGTGCGCGCGCAGGCCAGTGCCGCGCAAGCCAGTGCTCCGGGCGACAACTGCTGGCGCTGTGCGACCACACCGCTGATGAGCCCGGTGGTGGCGGCGCGCAACTCATCGAAGCCGGTGCCCGGCGGGGCGGCCTCATGGACGCTCGACACCAACATGGCCCAATGCGCCTCGCCGTCGAGCGAGCGCAGCCCGGTGCTCTGTCGCAACAGCGCGTACTGCGCTTCGCGCACCGTCCCGAGCGCCAGCTCCCGCTGCACGCCACGCACCGCGGCCCGCGCCAGCGCATCCACCGCCAGCGCGCTCAGGTAGGGATCGCCATCGCTGCCCGGCCACCAGCCCCACGCCCCGTCAGCGCCCTTCAGAGCGGCGAGCCGCTGCACGTAGGGCAGCAACGAGCGCGACCACTGCACCGGGTCGGCGGACGCACCCGGGTCGGCGAGCAGCGCGCGCAGCTTGTTCGCGGTCTGCTCACTGCAGCCGTAGCGATAGTCGCCGAGCCAGCCGGCGGCCGTGCTCAGGAGCGCTCGCGCCGAACGCGGCGCGTTCACCGTGACGCGGCTGCCGCTCGCCACCAGGTCGGCAGGCAGGTTCACGCTCACCGTCTGGGCGGCCCCGCTCAGCGCACCGGTGCCCGACAGGCGCAATCCGACCGTGCGCGGGTGCACCGGCACGCGCTGCTCCAGGGCATCGGCGTCGGCCGTCGCCGTGGCGCGGAACGTGAACGTCGCGACCGGATCGCTGCCGTCGCGCGGCGCTTCGGGGGGCAGCGTGATGTTCCAGCGGTTGCGCGATTCCCCACCGGCGGCGATTCCGGAAGCCAGTGCGGCCGGCCCCGTGATGCGCGCCGCGCCAGTCACCGCGATCGACTCCTTCACGCTCCCGAGCGGTTGCGACGAGCGGTTCGTGACGACCGACACCAACTGCGCTTCGTCACCCGCGGTGAACGTGCGCGGCACGGCCAACCGGGCGACGACGTCCTTGCTCACGAGCGCCTTCGCGGTGGTCTCGCCCACCAGCGTCGCGTCGCTGACGCCGCGTGCCGTGGCGCGCCACGTCGTGAGGTTGTCGGGCCACGTCACTTGGACCTCGGCGCGCCCGTCCGCGCCGGTGCGCACGTCGGGTGCCCACACCGCGACGTCGCGGAAGTCGCGGCGCACGTCGCCAGCGTCACCCTTGTCGGCGCCGCCGTAGTACAGCACCGGGAACGCCGCCACCGTGGTGACGGCATCGGCAATACGGCCGTAGAACACGTCGTGCGCCTTGGCGGTGCCGTCGGCGCGCAGCGCGTACAGCGCTTCGTCCACGACTCCGATCGCGACCTCGGCGGATACCGGCTTGCCGGCGGCGTCCTTGGTCTCGACCGACAACCGGGCCTTGTCGCGCGGCCGGTACGTGGCGCGATCGGGAGTCACGACGATGGCAAGGTCGTGCCTCTCGCTGCGCACGGGCAGTTCGAGCGTGCGCGTGCGCACCTCACGGCCGCGCCGGACGTGCAGCTTCACGAACACGTTCGGGCCGTAGCCGGGGCGGATCGGAACGCGCACCAGACCGGTACGGCCGAACACGTGTTCGACACGCAGCTCGTGCAGTTCGCGCCCTTCGACGCTCACCAGGATGGCCGCGTCCTTGACGTCGGTGTTCACCAGGATCCTCGCGGTGTCGCCCGGCGCCCATGAATCGCGGTCGGGCACGGCCTCGAACACGGGATAGCGATAGGCGTACTCCCAGACGCGCGGGTCATAGACCCAGACGTGTGCCTCGCTCACCAGCTTGTTGCCGCGCGCGTCCTGGGCGCGCGCACGCACGGTGAGATAGCCGGCGCGCGTCGTCGCGGGCGACAACGTCGCGCGCACGCTGCCGCGCAGCGCGCTGGTCGTGCCCTGCAGTGTGGCCAGCGGCCGCGAACTGCGTGTGGTCCGGCGCTCGACCGGGTTCCAGACCTCCTGGTCGAGTTCGACCGTGACCGCGGCCTGCACGGGCTTACCCAGCAGGTCGGCGGCGAACACATCCACCACGATGGCCTCGCCCGCCTGCAGCATGCGCGACACCGGCTCCACCCGGAGCGTGAACTGGCCGCGGCCCACCACGGCCGAACCGCGCGAACTCACCATGCGTTGTGCGCCGTCCAGGACCTCGACCTCGAGCACGAGCTTGCGGTCGTAGGCCGCGCGCGCGGGTGTGAACGCCACCGACACGCCGCCGTCGAGATCAGTGCGCGTCTCGCCGGTCTGCAACAGGCGGCCGTAGCCGGCGCGTTCACCGTCGTCGGACGGGCCATCGCCCCACGGATCCCACTCGTCCCAGCGTGCTTCCCGCCCGAGCCGTGATTCGAACAGCGTGTAGCGCACGGTCGCGCCCACGACCGCTGCGCCGAAGAAGTAACTGGCGGCGATCTTGAAACGCACTTCGTCGCCGTTCAGGCACACCTCGCGATCCGGAGTCACCTCGACCTTGAACTCGGGCTTGCGGTACTGCTGCACGCCGAACGCGGCCGCACCCGCTGAGCGCCCGGCCTCGGCGGATAACGACCATTCCCCGAGTGGCGCGTCGGCCGGCAGCTCGATGTCGCCCGAAGCCGAGCCTGTGGCGCTCAGTGACACGGTCGGCACGTCGATCTCCTGATCGGGGCCGCGCAGCTTGAGACGGACGCTGGTGCGGTCCGGCAGTACGTAGCGCTCGCCCGCGCCCCGGCGCGCGAACAGCTTCCAGTGCACGGTCTGCCCCTGCCGGTAGAGCGGACGTTCGGTGAACAGGAACAGCTTGTCGCCGCTCACCACCTGTTCATTCGCCAACGGCGGCTGCACCACGGCGAGCCCGGCACGCTCGCCCGCGGCCACCACGCTCACCGCGCCACCACCGGGGGGCACGCTCAGTAACGCCAGGCCGTCGGCATCAGTCACCACCCGCTTGCCCGTGAGTCCGGCCGCCGCACGCCGCGCTTCGTCCCGCTCGTGACCCGCGGCGAGCGCGCTGCCCTGAACGTAGAGTTGGACGCCCGGCAGAGCCAGCCCGGTGCGCAGCGAGCCCACCCACGCCGCGAGCTTGGTGCCCGAACGTTTCACCACCAGCGACAGGTCGCTGACGAAGAACAACTGCCGGCGCTGGACCTTGCCGGCGCTGCCGCTGAGCACGTACGCGCCCGGCGGCAACTCCTGCGGCAGTGTCAGCTGCGTCTCACGCCACGCGAACGGCGCGCCGTCCGGGAGTTCGTGTCGCCAAACCTGCACACGCTCGAATCCCGTGGTGTCGGCCTCCAGCGCGCCGACGCCGCGGCCACCGCTCGCGGCCGTGAGCAGGCGGGCGAACGGCACGCGATAAAGCACCAGGTCCAGCACGGCGATCCGGAACGCGCGCACGCCGATAGCCGCACGCGCACTGCTCGTGCCGTCGTCATTCGGCTGCGGCACGAACACGTCGCGCTCGAGCACGAACGCCAGCGACCGCTCACGCGGCGTGCCCGTGAGCACGATGCCACCCTTGGCCTCGCCCTCCGATACCACGATGCCGTCGCGTGCGCCGTTCGACGTGAAGCCGTCGTACGAGAGTTCGGCGCGATAACGCCCCGGCGGCAGGTCCGGCACCGCCCACGCGCCGTCCTCGTCGGTGGTCGCGGTGCCTTCGGCGGGTCCGCGCACCACCACGTTCACGCCACTCACGGCGGTCGAGTCCGCGAGCCGCACCACACCCGACAGGCTCGCCGGCCGCGTCAGCGTGAGCGTCAGCGGGGTGACCTCGCCGCGCCGCACGGGCACCGCACGCGACTCGTCGCCACGCAGGCCGGCCGCTTCCACCGTCACGCTCCATGCGCCGCCGGACAGTCCCTCGAACACCACGTGGCCATCGCGTGCGGTCCAGCGCGGTTCGGGGTCCCGCCGGGACGCCTCCCACCAGTTGGAACCGCGCTCTCGCCGCACCATGACGCGTGCCGCGGCGACCGGTTTGCCGTCACTGCCGCGGGTGAACACGTCGAGCCGGCCGGCGCGGTCGAGCGGGACGGCGAGCCGCACCGCTTGCTGTGCGGCCGGGAACTGCCAGCTCTCGATCGCCCAGTCCGTGTAGCCAGCGGCGGACACCGTGACCAGGTACCAGCGGTCGGCGGGCACGTGCTCGACCGCGAACTCGCCCCTCGCATCGGTACGCGTGCGGAAATAGCCCGGACCGCCACCGGAATTCTGCAGTTCGACATCGGCGCCGGCGACCGGCTTCTGGCTCGCCGCGTCCAGCACCTGACCGGTGACACGCGTACCTGCCGCGCGTACCTCCAACGGTGCAATCACGGCACACACGAGCGTGGACAAGACTGCGGCGAGCGGCAGGATGCGGCGCTGCAGCGTGGTCACGGCTGGGCCTCCGGGGAAGCTGGATTCACGACATGGCCCGCCGCGACGACGGCGGGGCCGGACAGGACGACGGCATCGAATCGGCTGAACCGGGCGTCGCTCATGCGGCCGAGCACGCCGATGCGGCGCGCCTCGGACAACGCCCACGCCACCGTGCGAGCCTCACCCGGCAGGAACGCCACGATGCCGCGCTCGGTCTCGATGCGCAGCCCTTCACGCATCGGGTTCACGGCGTAGGGATCCGAGACCGCGCGCGCCTCACCGGCGAACGCGACCAGCACGCGCAGGCTGTCGAGCTCCTCGGCGCGCACCGGCGGGCGGCGCCGGTCGCCGCTCAGCGCTTCCCGCGCGAGCTCACGCACGCTGTCGCCGAGCGAGCCGTGCGGCTCGTCTCGCCCCAGACAGGCGCGCGTGCTGCGGCCGTGTGCCAGCGTGACGAACAGCGGCCGCGGTGCCGCGGGCCAATCGGGCGCCGACGCGCGCAGCGAATCGCAGCGGCCGGCGGCCACACACAACGCCTCGCGGGCCACCGCGAGCACACGCTCGGCCGCGGCGCCATGAGCGAACGACTCGTAGGGCGCCAGTTCGGGGCTCGCGGCGTGCGCGGGCGGACATCCGAGCACCACCGCGAGCAGGCACAGCGCGCGCAGGCGGCCGCTCATCGGGGCGCTCGCACACGTGCCGGCGGGATGACGTCGCGATGCACCAGTTCGCGCTCCTCGCTGCCGTCGGGGGTCCTGCGAATACGGAACAGCTCGATCTCGCGGCCCGTGCCACCGCCGTCCGCATCCCCGGGTAGATCGCGCTCGGCGGTCTCGAGTTCGAAGGCGGCCGGCAGTTCCTCCTCGGCCTCGAACCGCGCCGACAGCGCGGCCCCCGCGATACGCACACGCAGGCGCACGCGCTGCGACAGGTTGTTGCGCAGCTTGAGGTCCTTGGCACCCCACGCGATGGTGGCGTCCTCACCCGTGGCGATGTAGTCGACCGGGCTCGAATGCCGCCAGCGCTCGGCGACATCGAGACCCGACAGCAGCGCGGCCACGAAGATCGTCGACGCCACTTGGCAGACGCCACCACCCAACTGGGTCTGCCGTGTCTCGTGCAGGATGACGGGTGCCGGCTGGTAGCCGCGCTCGAGCGTGCGTGCGCCGACGGTGGCGTTGAACGACAGTGCCTGACCCGGCTCGAGCACCAGGCCATCCATGGCAACGGCAGCCAGCCGCACGTTCACGGTGCGCGCCGCGAGACTGCCGAGCAGCGTGGTCGTGAAGCTGCCCAGTCGGGCCGGGAAGTCAGCCTCGGCCGCGGCACTCGAATCGCCGGCGGCAGCCAGCGTGGCCACCGGGCGAGTGCTCGCGGTCGCGGCCAGCACCGGCGTGCTCGCGAGCGGTGCGGAATGCTGTGTCAGGGCACCGGCACGGGCGGGCACGCCGCGGGTCAGCAGCGCGAACGCGGTCAGCGCAGCGAGCTTCAGGCAGGTCTTCGTGACCCGTGCGGCGAGGCACATGGCCGTGGATGCTACACGACCGGCGAGCGAGTCGCTGGCCGCGTCAATCGCGGCCGGGCGGCACTCCGAGCGCGGACCGCAAAGCGCCCGCCAGCGCGGCGTTCGTGGCGATCGCGCCGTCGCCGAACGCGCTCGAGCGCCCGCCCCAATCCGTGAACACCCCACCCGCCTCCTCGACCAGCACTTGCAGCGCGGCGATGTCCCACGGCGACAACGTGCCGTCGGTCATGAGTTCGGCGCGCCCAGTGGCCACCAGCAGGTAGC
>JANMAX010000189.1:0-3111 GCA_031360075.1 bacterium
ACAAGCCGGACGTCTCGGGGGCCATCCTATGGGCTGCTCTCGCTCCGCTCCGGACAACGACTCAGCGCCGAAGGGGCCATGCGTCCCACCGCAAACGAAAGGCCCGCCAAGGGTTACGCTCGGCGGGCCACTTCGGGGCAAGTTCGACTCGCGCGCAGGGTCAGCGTCAGGATCCGAACTGGCGGAGAGGGAGGGATTCGAACCCTCGGAACCCTTTCGAGTTCAACGGTTTTCGAGACCGCCACCTTCAGCCACTCGGCCACCTCTCCGCCGGTGTGTTTACACGACTTAGCGGCGTCGTGCAAGGACTGGCGGGGCCGCGCAGCAGTTTCGGAACCACCCCCTGATTCGTCGTCCAAGTGCTTGCGGGACGGCTCAGTGGGTCGTCGAGAGTTGTCTCGGGCGATCCATCCATGGTCGCACAGGCCCATTCTGACCGCACCCGCGACGGCGGAACTCCCCCGGAGCAGTCCGTGCTCGGGTCAGGTTGGACGGTGCCGACGTTCAGGAGATGAAAGGGCGGGGCCGGTGTCTGCGGGTCGGTCAACTGGAGTCGGGGCCGATCGGCGTGGCCAGACTGAGGCGGAAGCCACGCACCAGATCGATGGCCGACTGCGGTCGATGGTTGCCGCGATGCAGATAGCGCAACCGGAACAGACGCTCGAGCGTCAGCGCGAACATGATCATCAGCCAGTTGATGCGCAGGCTCGCCGGGTGATGATGGTGGACATGCTCCAGCGCATGCTGGTTCTTGGACACGTTGAAGCCCTGGTTCTCGATCTCCCAGCGACTCTTGGCCATGCTGTAGAGCGCCCGAGACCCGACGCGAGCCGTCGACCAGTCGGTCAACCAGTAGGCCTCGCACACGGTGCCATCGTGCCGCGTCTGCCGGTAGCGCAGCACGCGCACCGTGAGCCAATCGAGCGTCTCCCAAGGATCGAAGTCGTCGGCATCCCAGAGCTCCACCCGGTCGCTGCCGATCTCGAACTTGTGATGCGCCGGCGTGCCCTCGAAGCGTTGGCGCGCCGCGTTCATCAACGTCGGCAGGTTATCCTTGAGCCGCGCGACCACGCGCAGCCCATGCTCGCCAACGCGATGCAGGAACGGCGCCGAGGCATAGAGTCCGTCGACCACGACGTAGTCGGCGAAGCGTCGCCCCAGAGCCGCAACCACACGTTCGAACAACCGCTCGCTGGCGCGCAACTCGCAGTCCCCGGGCCCGTACGGTTCGACATCGAGCGGCAGCGACAGTCCCGCGCCGACCACGCTGACCAGACTCAGGTGGTGCAGGTGCCCGCCCGTCGGGACACCGGCGCCCACGACCGGATGACACAGCTCGCAGGGGTGCGCCACGCCCGCCGCCGCGCCCGTCCCGTCGAGCGCCAAGCCGATCCAGCGGGCACGCTCGAATGCCTTGTTGCGCTTGGCCAGCCGCACTACTCCGGCCAGCGCCGCACGCATCGGCTCGACCGCCAGCCGCTCGGTGAAGTAGCTCAAGCTGTCATCACCGAACTCGCGTGCGACCCCGAGCGCTCGGCGCGCCGAGGAGTGCACCAGGGCCTCGACCGCGTGGTGGCTCGACTCGCGCAGGACCTGACCCGCCAGCAACGACCACAACAGATCACGGGCGGCGATCCGCGGCTGTTGCCGGCCATCTCCCGGTCGTTCCAGGTACGCTTCCAGCCGGAGCACGCGGAACACGTAGCGCCGAAACCGCCCGAGCGCCGACGGCTTCAACGTTGCTGCTGCCGCCACAGCACCAGCAACTCGGCGTTGGCGACGAACACCTCGCTGACGGCATCCTTGTAGGCGCGTCCCGCCTCGACGCGGCGGCGCACCTCCTCGACCCACTCGGCCGGGATGCGCTCCTGCCGCTTGCGGCCCTGGACCGAGAAGCTCAGGTACCAGATCGGATGGCCCTCGCCACCACGCGCGCAATGACACGTCGGTTTGCCGCAGCGTCGATGGCTCAGCACCAACGAACCCGGCAGTGGATCGCCGGGGATGGCGAAGCGGCGGATCAGCGCGTACTTCCGCTGCCGCAACCGTGCCGCTACCGCGCCCTTCGGGGTGATCTTCATCTGCAATCCATTATGGTTGCAGAGCTGGTTCAATGCAAGTCGTGCCCACGAGCGCGAAAATAGCAGCCTCGACTCGGGAGCGGGAAAGGGCCCAGAACCCACGGAAATCAGGGCTCCGGGGCCGGGGGCCTCAAGGGCTTCCGAAACGGCTGGGGGCCGCGCGGCTTGCCCGTTGTGGCGTGGAACGCGATGCCATGCCGTGCAGGAGCGGCGGCGCCTATCGCGACACGCCCCGCCACGATGCCCTCAGCTCACGGGCATTTCGTGTTCGGGTCCTCCGGCGTCGGCTTCACGTCCATCGTCACCTGGACCAGCGGCGAGAGCTTCCCGGGCTTGAGCAGCGGGAAGCTTGCGGGGTCGTCGGAGTTGAAGTCCGATGGCATGTAGCTGTTCGCAGGCCGAGGCGCGATCGGCAGC
The DNA here is from genome assembly GCA_031360075.1 of bacterium. Lineage (GTDB taxonomy): Bacteria > Eisenbacteria > RBG-16-71-46 > RBG-16-71-46 > RBG-16-71-46 > JAIOPA01. The sequence continues at coordinate 2,499 of JANMAX010000189.1, forward strand.
AGCCCCATCCGCATGTACGACTCCGCGGCCAGATGCGCACAGTAGAAACTGCCGGCGCGGGTCAAGTAGAGCTCCTTGCCGATCGCCAAGCTGAGCGCCATGCCGACGCCGAGATTCGAACCCGGCGGCCATTTGAACCAGTCCGGCAGCTTGAGGTCCTCACCCGGGAACGGCATGCCGTCGGCCAGGCCGATGAAGATGCGAAGCGCCCCCCACTGCTCCGGGGTCAGCGCCGGTGACAACTGGCGCCACCACATCTTCACCTCGACCGACATGTAGTAGGCCAGCAGACGGTCGAGGTCGGCGACGCGTGCGTCCGGGTGCCGGGTGTGCGTGTAGGGATCGCAGAATTGGTCGCCACCGCCGGGGGCGTCCCAGAAGTACAGGTGGTCGCTGTCGCGGATCACCAGACCGACGTGCGTGTAAACCTTGCCGCCCTCGACGACCTTGATGCCCCAGTCCATCATCCCGCGATAGAGCAACTCTCTTTCTGTAAATTCGCTCAGCCCTTCGTGCCGCTCTCGCCGCAGATGTAGGTCCGTTCGGTCTCCCACCCCTCGCTGAGTTCCGCGAGGATCGCGGTGACCAGCCTGAGGAGTGATGCCTCGTTCGG
>JANMAX010000192.1:0-4659 GCA_031360075.1 bacterium
CGAACCGGGACTGGTCGCTCCGCAACTGCGCCACCAGCGTGTCGCGGACGTCCTTGGCAATCGGCTGTAGCAGGTACTGCTCGGCGCGCCGCACGTACAACTCGCGCGCGGCAACGATGACGCCGTCCCCAGCGTAAGCGCCGAGCCGCATGCCGATCGTCTTGTGCGCGCGGTTCGCCTCGAGCGACTCGAGCGCACCGCGCATGACGTCGAGCCGGCCGAGCGCTTGCCGTGGAACGAACTCGTCGCCCAGTTCCGCGAGCGTGCGTGCCGCGCCCTCGGCCTCACGCACGGGCTTGGCGACGTTCACCCCGAAGATCACGAACAACAGCGTCAGCAGCACGTACACGCCACCCAGACCAGCCAGCATGAGCAAGCGCTTGCGCTCGGCGTTCTTGCGCGCCCACTGGCTGGCGGAGGCCAGCATAGCGTCTCGCAGCACGATCTTGCGCCACAGCTGCGGCGCGAACCACGCCCGGCGCGCAACTTCCGGCGTCGGTGCCTGCAGCCGGGCGGCGAGCCCGGCGCCGGCCGCGGCGGGCGCGAGCACGCGGTCGACCGTGTCACTGCCGACCTTCGAGCACACGAAGTAGAAGCCGCGCAGCAGCCCGCCTTCGGCCGGGCCCTTGCCCCGCTTGAAGACCAGCTGGATGAAGCGCTGGAGCCCGACTTGCAGCGCCGACATCTGCGCCGGGAACGCCAGCGCGCGCAGGCGCTGCGCATCGTCGGCGAGCGCGTGCACGCGCGCCGTCCGCAACGTACCGAGCGCCGAGACCAGCACCCCGAACTCGGCTTCGAACAGGTTCTCGGCGGCGGTGGTTCGGGATTTCTCGAGCGGCAGCGTCGCGCCCCAGGCCTGGTCTGCCTGGTCCGCGTCGAACGCTTCGAAAGTCTCGGCGAACCCGGCGATGCGGTCGGCGTACGTGAACACGATGTAGACCGGGAACTCCATGCCGAGGTGATGCCCAAGGTCCTGCAACCGCTCCCGCAGCGTGTTCGCGAGCGGATCGAGCTGGTCCGCCGCGGCTCCCGCGATCTCGTGCACCGGCACCGCGATGACGACGCCGTTGATGGGTCGCTCGGGCCGTTGGCGCTGCAAGGACTGCAGGAACTCGGTCCAGTCCTCGGTGTCGTCAAACTGCGTGCGCTTGATCGTGCGCCCCGACATGTCGAGCAGGAACGCCTGCTCGGTGAACCACCAGTTGAAGTCGCGGCCACCACCGACGCCCTTGACCGCGCGCGGACGGCCTTGCGCATCGCGCAACACCGAGGTGAGGCCGGACTCCTCGATGAGCTTGCTCTTGCCCGCACCCTCGGGGCCGATGACGAAGTACATCGGCAGATGGGCGAGCGCGCGATCGCCGAGCCGGCGCCCCACGGGCGACTTGCGGAATTCGGCCATGGCCGCGTCCCACTCGGCCTTGACGTTCCGCACCACGACGTCCTGGCCGAACGTCGACTTCATGATCTCGCGCTCGACCTGCTTGTCGAGGTCGCCCTGGATCTCCTTGCCGGCTTTCGCGGTCTTCAACTCGCGCATCATCAGCCACAACACCACGCCGAGGACCGCGACGGCGATGACCAGCGCCAGCACGAGGAACAACACCAGATGCCGGCGCAGGAAGAAGCCGAGCGTGAGGATCAAACCGAGCGCCATGAGCAGGACGAAGCGCGGGTTCGTGAGCTGGCTGGGCAGGTTCATGGTCACAGCCTCGTCAGTGCGCCGGCGACACCGCGCGCGTGGAGGAACGTGACCAGCGCCATCGTGAGCCAACTCACCAGGATCGCGCCCGCCAGCACCGCCGGTGGCAGCCACGCGGGCATCTTCTTGAGCGTCTCTCCGGTCTCCTCGTCGGGCCGCGCGACATGCGGTGCGATGCTCCCCGCCGGTTCACCCCGCACCGCGGTGATGTCGCTGAACAGTGCCGCCAGCAGGGTCTCGCGCCCCGCCGGGTCGGCGACGTAGCGGCCGCGGTAGCCGAGCGACAGGCAGGCGTCGAAGACCTCGAGCGCGTCAATCGAGGACTCGCGCTGTTTGCGCAGCTCGTCGAGCCGCACGAAGAAGCGCTGCCCGCCCACGAGATCGCGCTGTTCGTGGAACTCCAGCTGGAGCGCTCCGGTCTGCAGCCAGAGCCCGAGCTTCTCGGGATGGCTCATGACGGCTTCATCGAGTGCCACCGACATGGCGTACACCGCCATCGCGACATCGTGATCGCGGTGTCCCGCAGCCTTGGCGGCGCCTTCGAACGCGGCGCGCTGCGCGGTCCAGCGTTCGCGCAGGCGCACCGGATCGAGTGCGGCATCGGGACCGAACGCGGCGTGCAGCATGGCGAGCGGTTCAATCGCCAGGTCGACGAGACGGGTGCGCTGCTCGGCGCGAGCCGTCCCCGCGTGCCCGGGCTTGCGCCCGCCCGCCACCTTGATGACGGTCTCGAAGACGCCCCCCTGCGAGGGCTCGGCCTCGAACTGCGAAGCGGCCGGCCGCGCCTTGGGGCCACGGTTCTTGGGTCCACGGGGTCCGAACATGCCTATTCCCAGATCCCGACCAGGTCGAGCTTCGCGCTCGCGAACTCAGGTGGCAGGTAGATGGCCACGCCTCGGGCGGCCGTGATGTCGCGCCACAGGTCGTGCTGGCGATCGAGTTCGAAGTAGTCGTAGGAGTTGTGGTTCGGCGTCCCGGCGGGCACCGGCGCGGGCGGCTGCAGCTTGAGGCCCGGGAGTGCTGCGGCCATGAGGCCCAGCACCGAGCGCTCCGAGGCGATGACCGCACGCAACGGGAAGCTGGCGATGACCTGCTGGCGGTCCATCTCGGCGTGCGACACACCCACGAACAACCGGGCGCGCGCCTCGAGCAACTTGGGCTCGCTCAGCGCGCCCACGTGGATCGGGCCCGGCTTGACCACCAACTCGACGCGCTTGCCGCGTGTCGGGATGTTCTCCTGCAGCAGTTCCTCGAGCGTGCGGCACAACTGGCCGAAACACGTCCCGAGCGCGTGGTGTTCGTACACCGGCAGTTCGCGCGCCGAGAGCTTGGTGTTGAACGTGCACAGTTCACCCGCGAGCGTCGTGAGCGCCAGGAACACGGGCTCCGGGTGCACGCTGGCGTTGTCGACGTAATGCCGCAGCAGCGGCACGTAGGTGTTGACGCTGTGCAACTGCCAGAAATTAGCGGTGTCACTGCGGCCGAACTCCGCGACGCCGCCGCGATTGGTGCGCAGTTCGGAAAGTTCACGGCTCCGGTCGAGCAGAAGGTTGAGCATGCGGCGCACCTGGGCGTGCAGAGAGCGGGAGCCCTCGAGTGCCACGACCGGCGGAATGTAGGGATCCGCGACACCGCCGAACGGCTCGCGCATCGCGAAGCCGGTGGAACTGCGCACGACCTCACCGAGCGGCAGGACATCGTGCTGCGACAGCGCCTCGTTCGGCAGCAGCAGCAGCAGGTTGCGGCGTGCCAGCGTGAGTTCGCGATCGACACCCTCGACGAGGTCGTCGGCGAGCAGCATGGCCTGCTGCGTATATCGCGGACCCGGGATCGTGTCGCCGGCGACCGCGGCGCTGAGCGGCTGACCCGGGCGCTGGATGGGCAGCGCGAGCGACACCAGCAGGCGGTCGTGCTGCCCGTCGAACCACTTGCCGATGTCGCGCGCCAGGGGCAGCGGATCGCCGGCTTCGGTATCGAAGGACGTGCCGTCGGGGAACACGCCCGCGGCGCGGATCAGGCTGAAACGCCCGTGCAGCAGCGCCTGGTCGTCGAGCGTGAACGAGCGCAGTCCCCAGCCGAACGGTTCGCTGAAGCGGAATCGCTGCGTCAGCCGCAGGTGATTCGCACGCTCCATCTGCTGGAAGTGCTGCGGCGAGAGCAGCATGCCTTCCTGCCAGACCACGCCCGATCCCTGCGCGTTCGCATCCTTTGTCGGCTCGGCCATCGCGTCACTTCCCCGTGGTGAGCGTGAACCCCGTGGCACCTGCGGTCAGCTTGAGCGTCTTCGGCTTGGACTTGGTCGGCAGGATGAAGTACCAACCCGCTCCGGCCCGCTTGCAGAAGTTCCCCTCGACCACGATCGCCCCGGCCTTGGCGTCCCTGGGCACGACCAACACCTTGCTCGCACCGGGGGCGACGTAATCCTCCAGTGGTTTGCCCAGCACGTTGGCACCCGCGGCCTCGACCTGCTTCGACCAGCCGAGCCCCTTGTTGTTGAGCACGGTGCGGATCGCGGCTTCGTCGGCCACCATGAACACGCGCAACTTGAGCGCGGAGGCCGTCCCCGAACCGCAGTTGTTGCAATCCGCAGCAGCGGCGATCGTGACGGTGACCTTGCCGCCGCCGCCACCGATGAACGGCAGGGCGAGCACGGGCGATGCGACCACGCAGGCGACCAGCGACAGGAGCGCGAGCGCGGGCATGACCAGTCGGGGATTACGGGCCAAGGGAGAGCGCATGAGAACGCCACAGTAGGCGCGTGACTCGTTCGGGGTCAAGGGCTTACAGCAATCGCGCCGCCCGCATGGAGCGGACGGCGCGAACTCGACGCAAGCTGGTGCGACAAGATTGCTTAGTGACCGCCCGGAGGAGCAGGGAAACCCGCAAGGTTGCGAGCTCCTGGCACGGCGGCACCATCACTCGGCGTGTAGCGGGGCTGTTGGAGCGCGCGGGCGACC
>JANMAX010000199.1:0-8591 GCA_031360075.1 bacterium
CCCACGCCAGGCAGGTGGTCGAGTCGAGGCCGCCCGACAGCAGCACGATCGCGCGCTTGCTCATACGCCGCGCTTCGCGCCCCAGAGCCAGACGTGCAGGCGCGGGGACATGCGCAGCCCTTCGCGCAGGCACAGCGTGGCGAGTGACAACGCGCGTTCGCGCACCGCGGCATCGGTGAGCCCTTCGGGCATCAACATGACGCGCTCGCGCGGCAGCGCGTGCTCGTGGATGAGCCGCAGCGCATCGTCGTCGTCGCCGTCGGCGACCACGATCTTGATGGAGGTGCGCGGGTCGCTCACGAACGCCAGTGAGTGCGCCCACGTCTCAGCCCAGCGCGCGGTGACGCTGGGCAGCTTGGGCGACCACATGTAGTGCACTCGTTCGTGCAGCACCGGCGGCGGCTTTAGCCCGCTGGTCTCGACCTCGACGCGCGGCCACTGGCCGGCCGCCGCGATGAGAACGCGCTCGACTCCGGGATGTGCCAGCGGCTCGCCCCCCGTGAGTACCAAGAGTGCAGCGTCGCCCAACGCACGCAGTTCGGCGAACGCCGCGGCCATGGTGCGCTCGCGGCCACCCGCGGCATCCCAGGTGTACTTGGTGTCGCACCAGCGACAGCCCACGTCGCAGCCTTGCAGGCGCAGGAAGTGCGCGGGCGTGCCGGCCGAAGGGCCTTCACCCTGGAGCGAGCGGAAGACCTCGGCGACGCGGAGCGTCGTGGCGTGCGGAACGGCGCCGGGCGCGGCAGGCGTGTTCAGGGCTTCTCGAACTCCGTGGCCGGGAAAGACTGCACGGTTTCGATCCTATTGGTGAAGACATTGGTGGAGTCGCGGCGGTGTTCGGTTGGGAACCACAACCCTTCATGCTGCTCCCAGCCACCCCACGTGTAGCGGACCGGCGGCGGGGTGTCGCCCTCGAGCACCATCTCCCACTGCTTCACCCGGTGGTCGGCGCGGTCGACGTACACCCAGTAGTGATCCCCAGGCGTCATGCCGACCTCGCCGAAAGACAGTGCGAGCCGGTCGAACGTCGCACCGGCGAACGTCGTGTCTCCTGCATAGCCCAGCGTGACGCCCGGGTCGCGCAGCTTGTACGGCATGAGCATCCAGTACGTGTCATTGATCCACACCGCCTCGGCGCGCTTGATGAGCTTGTGCAGCGAGTCGCCTTCGATGGCGGCGCCGTTCATCCACGCCTTGCCTGAGTTGGTGTCGCCCACGGTGTGGATGAACGTGAACGTCTGCCCCAGCCGATTGACGCCATCGACACGATGCTGGCCGGTGAGCTTGTTCCACGCATGGCGGCGCGAGGAACGCACGGTATCGCCCACCTGGGAGCCAAACGTCCAGCGCAGGCCGGGCAGCGCGTCCCACTGTTTCTTGCCGCCAAGCGCGTCCATGACCTGATTCGCGATCGCGACGGCGCGGGCATCGGAGCCGCGCAGGTCTTCGGGTGCCTTCTTGGCACAGCCACCCAGCGCGGCCACGATCGCGCACAACGTGAGCGGCAGGAGCAACCGGCTCAGCGCGCGCACTAGTGCTTACCGCCGCGGTGCAGCTCGTATGACTTCTCGCAGTTGAAGCACTTCCAGGCGTAGGTGTCCTGCGTCGCGGGCCACAGCACGAAGTCATGCCGGCCACAGCCGGGACACGAGATGCGTTCGCGGCTAACGGGCTTGGGAGTATTGCTGATGGGCGTGCTCATGAAATTCCTCGTGTGTGTAGCGGCCTCACCGCCGGTGCGCGGCGCGCGGTCGCGCGAGACGGGATCGGGCTCGGCCGGGCAGTATACCGGGGGCTGCTGGTGGGGGCGAGAGGGGCCGGTCTGCGGTGACAGATTTGGAGCCCCGATGCCATGACGATAGTCGCCGTAGCGGTCGTTCGCCTTTGGCCTCGAGATGTTGAACTCCGAAGCCTCCAGCCCGAGAAGCGGTCGCCAGGAGGAACAAGCATCACATTGACGCAGGTCACCGCATAGTCAGGGCAGCACCACCATCTTCTTCGTGGCCATGTCAGAGCCACCCGAGAGCCGGTAGAAGTAGAATCCCGGCGTCCAACCGCGCGTGTCCACGGGCAGCTCGTGCTCGCCCGGCGCTTGGGGTGAACGCTCGAGCAGTCGCTGCACATGGCGGCCCTGCGTGTCGTAGACGTCGAGATCCACGACGACCGCGCTATCCAGCGTGAAATGTACGACGCCGTCGGCGCGGCAGGGGTTGGTGACACCCACGAACCGCATGCGCGGTGTGCTCGCCGTGGGCGGTGGCACCGGTTCCGTGCTGGCGTAGCTCAGACCTGCCATGAGACCGACCGGCGTCACCCCCATGCGTACGAACGCACCGACTGCGTAGATCTGGTCGGCGCCGTCCGTCATGTTCCACACGACGCCATCCGGCTGGGGATCCCAATCGAGAACGCGCCCGGTCGTCCGCTCGAGCGCCGCCAGGCAGGACCTTGGTCGTCCCCCGATGTTCCGGAAGGAACCGCCGAGGTAGACCACACCGTCGTGGACCACGAGCTGCTTGACCTCCTGGTCAGCGTCGGCCGTGATCGGGAGCGTCGCCCCGCCTACTGCGCCCACCGCCGCGAACGCGTTGCGAGGGGTCGCGCCGATGTGATTGAACGACCCGCCCAGATACACGGTCGTGTCGTCCTGCGCGATGCAGCTCACGGTCTGGTCCGCGTGCGGATCCCAGCCTGTCGCAAGCCCCGTCGCCCGGTCCACGGCGCCGATGAACGTGCGGCTGACCGTGCCGAGGGCCGAGAACCATCCCGCCACGCGGACGACGCCGCGATCGACGAGAAGCGCAGTCACTTGATCGTTCGGCCGCGGGTCCCACGCGGTTGGCGAGCCGGACGCGAGCGTGACCTCGCCCAGCGCTGATCGCGGCAGGCCTCCCAGGCTCGAGAACGATCCCCCGAGATACGCGGTCGTTTCCGCAAGCGCGATTGCCGAGACGGGCCCACCGCAATTCGGGTTCCACGGCGTAGCGAGCCCAGTGACGGCGTCGAGCGCTGCCACGCCGGGCCGGAGCTGCCCTCCTACGTTCAAGAACGCGCCGCCGACGTAGATCCGGCCATCTCGGGAGGTCATCGTGAACGGCTGGCCGTCGGGCGCAGGGTTCCACGGCGTGACCGCCCCCGTGCGCAGGTCGAACGCCGCTAGCCCCTGCCGGTGCACGGTGGTCCCGACGCTGGTGAACCATCCACCCACGAACACGGCGTTGCCGCTCGCGGCGATCGCCAGTGGGTAGAAGTTCGGATTCGGTGACCAAGGCAGGCCGGCTCCGGTGCGTGTGTCCACAGCGCTCGTGAACACATTCCGGACGCCGCCGATGCTGTCGCAGACGCCCGAAACGTAGAGTGTCGTGCCTTGGATGGCGAGGCCGACGAGGTTAGCGGGTCCCGTGCCCTGGGGCATGGTGACGTGCGGGTCCCACGTGGTCACGCTCGCCGTTGCGATGTCGATTTGCGCCAATCCTGGCCGCGCCGCGCCACCCACACGATTGAACCCGCCCACGATGTAGAGGCTCGGGCCGTCCAGCACCATTGACGCAATACAGGGACCACAGTCAAACCGATAGAGCGGGGTGCGGTCGATGTTGATATTCCAGGGAAGAAGGGCGCCGGAACGGAGGTCGAAAGCCGCGAGGCGAGTGCGGACCTCGCCGGACAGGTTGAAGAATGCCCCGCCGACGAAGAGGGTGTCATGGCTGGCCACGAGCGTGAACACGTCCCTGTCGGCCTGGGGGTCCCAAGGCAGGACTGCGCCGCTCCCAGCACTCACGACTGCGAGATTGCTGCGCGGCAGCCCCCCGACTCGAGTGAACACTCCTCCGATGAAGACTTGGCCTCGGGCTACAAGCAACGATCGAACCAAGAAGTTCGCGCGCGGGTTCCAATCAGTCACCCGCCCCGTCTCGGAGTCGATGCTGGCGACATTCTCTCGAGAAACGCTGCCGACTCTGGTGAATAGCCCACCAACATAAAGCGTTCTGCCCGACAGGGCTAGCGCATCAACCTCGCCATCGATATCGGGTGCCCACGCATCCACGCGTCCGTCACCGAAAATGTGCGCGAGGTTTCTCCTGGGCAACCCGCCCACGCCGCTGAAATCGCCCCCGATATACCAGCCCCGGTGGCCGTCGGGGATGCAGGTGAGCACGATCCCTGCGATGCGCGGGCTGTTGGGTCGAAGCGCACCGGTCACCGGATCAGTGATCGCGCCCCCCCCCACCACGGGGGCCACGTCATGGAAGCTCCCGCCCACGTACAGCGTGTGTCCCAGGACCGTGGCGGCTGTAAGTGCGACGTTGGGGTCGACACCCCACAGTTGCTGGTCCACTTGCTGAGCGGCGGCGGTGGGGGTCGACACCATCCTCAGGAGCAGCGCCGAACCCCAGAGGCAGCCGCTGGCCCAAGCCTGCAACCGTCTTCGGCCGGGCGTGTGCAAGCAGATGGGCCGGGCGCCCCCGACGTGGTGCGAGAGAATCATGACGAGCATCTTCGTCCACTCATCGGACAATCGGGACGGTGGCAAGACGTATCCCACCTTCGAAACTGAGCTTGGCATAGTACATCCCGCTTCGGACAGGGGCTCCCGCCGAGTTGGAGGTGTTCCATGTCACGGTCGTGGTTCCAGGGCCAAGTGTGCCGTCGAGAAGAGTGCGACTGACACGACCCATGATGTCGTAGATGTCCATGCGCACTCTCATAGGGGCAGGAACTTCAAGCCGCCAGCTCACTCGACCGCTCCGGGGTCGGAACTCTACCATGCTCATTCGGGCGGCCGTATGCTCCGAGCCATCCTCGTCCACGGCAGTGACAGCCGCAGCGGCGCCGGGCCTGCGCAGCACGAAGTCCGTGTTCCCCGGTGCTCGCCAGTGCATCTGGGAAATGGCTATACCCTGGGTTCCGACTCCGCAAACGCCTCCGCGTGGCTGCCCCCAAGCCGTGAAGCCCGCGAGGAACTCGCGGCCGTCAAGGTCTTTGAGGTACTCGGTTCCGTTCCACCCCCAGACAGTGGAGTCGGGGGCCAACTGGCTGAACAACGCAGGTGCCCCGCTTGGGTTTTGCCAGTGGATGGAGGTCGTGTCCCATGGCGCAGCCCCCAGATCGAGGCGTTGGAACCGAATGCTGCTTGAGGCAGGGTTATTCGAGCACGTGGCGTCGAAGTTGCTGAACAGCATCCACCACCGGGTAGACAACGCTCGGTCATGCATGAGCATCGGGCCCTCCAGGAGCGGAAAACCTGTCGAAGCAACTCCAGTGTTGCGGTAGAAGCCCAGGTCGAGCCAGCGTTGCATCGATCCAACGGTCCGATTTCGAGCGAGACCGACGAGCGAGGCGGTCGAGCTTGGCGCAGTGTTGGTATCACCCTGTGAGAAGAGCAGGAAAAAGACTCCCGCGCTGTCCGGGTGGGGCAGCACAAACGGGTCTCGCAACTGTCTTCCCCCGATGCGACGCCTTGCCGCCCACTTGGTGCTGTCCACAGTCCACACCGGCGTGCGGTACCGTTTCCACTCCGTGTTGCACGTGTCCAATCCCGTCGTGGCTGCGTACCCGATGCTTTGGTCAAAGCGAGCCTGATCTACCCCCGCGTAGAAAATGTACGTGCTGTCGCCAGACTCGACGATGTGGGGTGCCCACACGTAGCGAGCGTCCCAATCGCCGGTGATACCTGGAGGGACACCAGCTAGGTCTACCCGCCAAGTGCGCAGGTCCGACGACCATGCATGGCCGAGCCCTGGTTCCGATCCATCGCTGTCCTTGTGGCGGATGTAGAAGAGGTGGTACAGCCGCTTGTGCGTGACCTTCGTGATGTTCTGATGGAACGCGAAATCCTTCGTCGAGTATCCCGCCACGGGGTCGGCGAACAGCACGTACTGGAACAGCGAATCGAGTGGGGCCGTCGCTCCGCAGGCGGAGGCCAATAGCGAGGCCGCAGACGCGGCACCGGATTCCGACTTCAACTCGAGCGTGGCATCCTCCAGCGGGAGCTCCGCGGTTGTGACGGCTGTAAGCGCAGAATCGTCCACCGCAATGATGTGAAGGGGGACTTGCCAGCGATTGTCGCGTCCGACCACGGCGACAGCGGTCGTGGTACGCAGGCCGGCCCCTTGAATCGAAACGGAGAACCCGCCTCCCAGGTCATCCGTGGCGGCCCTGACGATCGCCGGTGGGAAGGGGGCGCTGATGCCGCCATTGAAACTGATCACGCCGGAACTCTCGATACGAGAGTCCATCGCCCCCAGGGTCCTGAGCCGGTTCGCGACGACCTGGAACTTGCCGGAGGAACCAGCGGGTAAGTCGAACACGTAGCGCGCGGAGGTGACAAAGGCTGATCCAGGCGCGCGCATGGTGGCCGTGAACACGTGTGCCCGCTCTTCGGCCGTGCTGTTCCAGCTGCCGTCATGGATCCCAGCAAGATTCGCGTCCGTTGATGAGGAGTCCACCTGGGGGCGAAGGACTCCGGCATGATCGGCTGTCCAGAGCAGGAGCCAGTCGCCTGGGAGCGAGACATCGCTGGGTTCGGCTCGAACCAAAAGCGTACAACGCGTGGCCTGTGTGAATGCAAGAGTGGTTGATCCTGTGGACCAGAGAAGCGAGAGGGCCTCTGCGGGCGCCGGAAGGGCAGCGCTCAAGCAGATGACCAGCAAGACCATATGCATCCAAGTGTATCGCATCCTGAAGTCCCTCTCACGGTTGCTTGTAGTGGGGTCTGCGTCTGTGAGCGGCCCCGCCGGCGTGGGCGGCTACTGCATGACGCTACGAATCTGTCCCCAAGTGATGTTCTGCTGCGTCATCGCTCCCGGGCAGCTCGTCGCGGCTTGCCAGGTCACACGATTGGACGTCTGCGCGGTCGTCAGGACTTCATGCTGACCATCCGATTGCACGACGTTCAGCTCCGAGAGCAGGAGGCACACCGGTGTCGAGCATCCCGCGCATGAGGTCGCGCCGGTCGACTTCGCATTGTTCACGAGCAGTTTGAACGCGTAGTACTCGATTCCCGCGCTCAGTTGCATGGGGGCACCTGCCGGGACCGCGGCGCCGAATCGGATCCGGGACTGGTTGGCGAGCCCGCTCGGGACTTGCGGTGTGGTCCAGTAGGTGTGGTACGCACCGATCCCGCCGATCCCCGCGCCCAACCACATGTCGGTGCACGCGGTGCCGGGGTCACTCGAGAAGTCGAACGAGGTCGCGAGCGAGGTCTTGCGACAGGCGTCGGCGTTGAATAGCCGCCACCAGGCCGGAAGGCTGTCGCTGGCCGCCGAGATCTCGACCATGGCCTCGATGCCGATGCCCAGGGGCTGGTCCGCGGCTAGCACGAACGAGCCGTACAGCACGTTCGTGCCGGTGTTGCTGGCGCAGGCGAAGTCCTTGTTGGCGATGCCGCCCTCAGATAGACAGGCGTTCCAAGCGAGGTTGGTCCCCGTGGCGTGGGCGATCTTTACCGACGCGCCTACGATCGAGAGCGCAAGGCATGTTGCATGTGCGATGTGCCGGAGCGTCTGAATGCACGCGCCGTCGCTTCGGTTGGCCCAGGCTTCGCGGGAGATCTCGCCTCGAGATGATGATCCAGGCTTGCCGGGGTGAATCGGGACCACGGCCATGACTGCCCCCTTTCGAATCCGCAAACTCGTCGCCGCGCACAGCACGGAACTCGCCCGGGCGGTCGCTTCGGGTGTTCGATCACGTTTGGATCACGACAGGGGGTGATGCTGCTTCGTGTTGATCTCCACGCTACTGTGTATCCCCCCCCCCTGGTGCAAGTGTAAATTTGCATGTCGTTGAGGGGTGGGTCGTGGGCGCTCGTGGCGGCCTACGCCGGGTCATATTCGTGGCGCACGAGGCTCAGGCATACTCAGGGGCAATGCCATGGCAGGGAAGGCCTTATTGGAACAGGCGCACACAAGCCGGAGCAAGCGTCCTGCATCGCCGCTGATTCGCGCAGCTTTCTGCGCGCTGCCGCTCAGCGCCCGCGACGCGCCCTTCGGGCGTACACGCCCAGGCAGCGGTCCTGCACCACGCGGTAGCCTTCAGCCACCAGCCGTGCGGCGGCCTCGTCGTGGCGGATGCCGGTCTGCAGCCACACGACCGAGGGGCGCTGGGCCTCGGGCAGTGCCAGCAGCTCGTCGGCGATGCCGGGTATCGCGTCGCTGCGGCGGAACACGTCGAGCACGTCGACGCCCGGTGGCAGTTGGGCGAGCGAGGCGAGCGTGGGCTGGCCGAGCGCTTCCTTCACCATCGGGTTCACGCCGATCACCTGCACGCCTTCCTCCACGAGCACCACGGGAATGGTGTACGCGGGCGCGTCGGGATCGCGGCCGTCCTTGATGCCCAGCACCGCCACGGTGCGCATGTCATGCGCGATCGCGGTGATGCTCGTGTCGTCGGTGACCAGTGCGCCGATCGTCATGGTAGCAGTCCTCCGGGCGCGGGTTCGTTGAGCGCTTCGAGCCCGCGCGACAACAGCGCCGCGAGCTTGACCACGAACCGCGAGCGCGGCAGTGCGGCGTCGGCGCCGGCGGCGAGCGCGCTCGTGCGCAGCGCCACCTCGACGTGCGAGAAGAAGCCGACTACGGGCACTTTGGGGG
>JANMAX010000226.1:0-37500 GCA_031360075.1 bacterium
CGGCCATCAGGCAGACGCCTTCGGGGAGCACCGGTGCGGACACGCTGCTGCCAGTCGCCGTGGCGGACGCGCGCACGCGCGCCGGCGCGCCCAGCACGCTCGCGGCCAAGCGCGTGCTGCTGGGGTCCAAGCGATGGAAGACGGCTGCCTGTGCGGGCGGGGCGGGGGTGAGGAGCAGCAGGAGCGGGAGCAGGGTGCGAAGCCGGGATCGCTGCAAGAAGCGGGTTACCTCACAAGGTGGACCCTGGTGGATGCGTTGTGGCCGCCCTGCCGCAACTGGAGAACGTACAGTCCCTGCTTGAGCCCGCCGCCCACGGGAAGCACGAGCGTGTGCGGACCCTTGCCGAGATTCACGGTCTGCTTGAAGACTTCGCGACCGGAGATGTCGTAGAGGAGGAGGTCCGCCGGCTCATCGGTGGCGAGGGCCACGCTCACGGTGAACGACGTGCCGCCGACCGGGTTCGGCCGCGATGCCGACATCGCGAGCGGGAACGTGCTCGGCAGGAACAGCCGGACCTGGCCATAGAACAGCTCGATGCCGTTCGTGAACTTGCCGAGGCGGTAGGCGTAGGTGTGGTCCCCCGTGACCGTGGTGTCGTTGTAGCTCAGGGCGCCGCCGGCGTTGAACGTCACCACGTCGATCTGGCTGTACGCACCGCCATCCCGCGAACGATAGAGCCGCATGGTGAGCGTGTCGGCCGGAGTCGCGCGCCAGTCGATGCCGACGCGATTGAAGCCGAGCCGCAGCGCCTGGAACGCCACCTGCGCGCCGTTCGGGATCAGCGCGACCGGTGCGGTGAAGACGTCGGGATTGCCGCGGCGGGCATCGGACCAGCACGGCCACACCGCCGACGCGTTGGCGAACAGCGCCAGGTAGTCGCCCTGATTGGGCTCGAGGTTGCTGGGCGTGCCCGACCAGCGCGACAGCGTGTCGGTGACCGCGCCGAGCGTGGTCCACGTGCCGCCGCCATCACCCGAGCGCGCCAGATATACGCTCGCCTCGCCGCCGTTGGTGCCCGGGGCGGAATCGCGGTAGTCGTGCCACGCGCAGTAGACGCCGCCGTCCGGCGCCACCGCGACTTCGGGGATGAACGCGTCGAAGCCCGGGGCGTCCTCACTCAGCCGCACGGGAGTGGCCCACGTCGTGCCATCGTCGGACGACGACACGAACACGTCGCGCTGGTCGCGACCGCGCTCGGCGCCGATCCCGGCGAGGCCGACGCGGATGCGGTAGCTGCCGGTGCCGATCCGCGAGGCGATGCGCAGGTAGTACGTCCCGCTCGCGGGCGCGGTGAACATCCAGCCGGAGGGCGTGCCCTGCGGGTTCTGGAGCGAAGTGTTCACCGTGGCGTCGAATGCCGTGAACGTCAGTCGGGTGACCCCATCCGTGGCGAGCAAGCGCAGCGACAGTTCGCCGCCCGACTGCATGGAGTCCGCAGCCGCGATCACGCTCTGGCCGGCGAGCAGCGGCAGCGAGAACAGGTCGATGTCGGTGAGCGAGCCGATGGTGCCGCGCGCGGTCTGGCCGAGCGCCAGAGCGGTGGCGTTCAGGGGCGTGTCGTTGCCTTCGATCTCGGTCTTGTTGCTGACGAAGCCAATCGAGAACACGTCGTCCAGCCAGTTGATCGACTCCGCCCACGACAGGAATAGCCGCCCACGGTTGGGGCCACGGCTGCGGTCGACGGCGATGCCGGCGAACTGGATGCCGAGCGGCCGGTTGAAGCCCGGCGCACCGGTGCCGAAGTTGGAGTAGACCGTCTGCGCGGTGACGGGCGTGCTGAACGACACGCCGCGGTTGTCCGAGCGCGCGATGCGATAGAAGTCCGCTTCGCCCTGCCCGATCAGGTAGTACATGACGAACAGCCGGCCGTCGCCATCGACGATGGGCCGGGATGCCTGCACGAAGCCGTTCTCGACAGCCGTGTTCAGCGAGATGCGCACGGGCGACGTGAACGTCGTGAGTGCGCTGTCGACGGACTGGAATTCGACCATCGACAGACCGGCCGGAAATCGCGTGTAGCTCAGGAACACGCGGCTCGAGACCGAGTCCGCGACGATCCACTCCTTGTCGATGAAGTCCGCCGAGACGCCGCGCGCGATGGCGGGGGGGCCCCACGCGAACGCGGTGCCGTTCCAGCGTCCCTTGATGATCGCGACGCCGCTGCGCGCGCCATTGGCGTCGTTGAAGTCGCACAGGCCGGCGTAGTAGACCGCGCCCGTCTTGTCGTTCACGGTCAGCACCGGGTCGCTCGTCCACTGGAATCCCGTGACGCCGGTGGGGTGCGGCAGGCTGCCGCGGTCGGTCCACGTCAGACCGCCATCGCTGGACGTCGCCCAGCCCTGCGTGTCACCGAACGTCTGGAAGCCCTGGCCGTCGTTCCACGCGGCCACGAGCTTGTCGCCGACCGCGACGATCGCCGCCTCGCTCTGCCCGGAATCACCGCTGTCCCCGGTGCGGTCGTTCACGATGTGGTTGGCCGGCGTCGTGAACGCATTCGCGCCGAACGGACGCGCCGAGCGCGGCATCACGGTGGGCTCACCGGGCGGGGGCAGGATGTCGTCGGGACGGGACGGCCGCACCCGTTCACCGCGGCCATGAATCGACGACTTCTTCCCCCGCTTGAGTTCGCGCGCCAGACGGCGCAGCCCTGCGGCGCGCTGTTCGCGGTGTTCCTTGTGCTCCATCCGCTCTTCGGCCATGCGCTTGGCCAGCGCCAGTTTCCACGGATGCACCGTGGGCGCAGGCTCCTGCGCGAAGGCGAAGCCGGGGAGCAGCGTGAACACGAGTGCGCCGGCGAGGAGCCGGGCACCGAGGCGAGCGTGCGGGGTCATCTGGGGAGATCTCCAGGTTGGGATGCCATCCGGGGCCCTACAAGGCTAACGGAGTGGTCGGCGGATGTCTTTGAAAACCTTCGATTTCCGTCTACTGTGGTGCCGCCCAAGGGGCCACCATGAGTGCAAGCAGCACGATGTACAGCAGGAGTTGGACTCCGTTCGCCATACGCCAACGCGCCAGCTCCTTCTGCCAGCCCGCGGGCTCCCCTTCGCCCCCCCGTTTGGCGGCATCGGCGGCGGCGTGGGCCAAAGCCCCCAGCGCCCCGGACGCTGGCATCTCGATGGCGAGCGTGACCACGACCAGCACCGCCCAGAGTCCGTTGGCCGCCATGAACGTCAGCGAGTCCTTCATCTTGTAGCCCATCTGCATGGCGAACAGGTTGCCGACGATGCCGAGGCCGAGCAGCGCGGGCAGCGCGATCATCGCCGACAGGCCGCGATTCACGGCGAACAGCGTGCTGCGCACCGACCAGTCGGTGGCCTTGCGCGCCTGCATCACGTTCCAGTGCGCGGCGAATACGGCGGCGAACCAAGCGAAGGAGAGCAGGACGTGCAGATATCGGATGGCGATGAGCATGACGGAGTCCTCAGGGTCGGGGGCGGGCGCGGGCAAGCACGCTTCGCGCGCGAGTGTAGGACGAATCGCCGGGGCGGGCACGCTGGGCAGCGGCCCGGCGCGGAGGACTAGTTAACCCGCACCCGGAAGCTCACGCTGCCGCTGCCGCCGGGCGTCAGGGCGCCGCTGAGCGCCCAGGCCAGCGTCCCGGTCGCGCCGGCCGCTGGCTGTTGCGTGAGTGAGCAGCCGCTGATGCCCGAGCCGGCCGCCGCACAGGTCGCGGAGTCGAACACGGTCCACGGCGGCGTGGCATCGCGGATGACGATGTTCGAGAGTGGCACGGTTCCGGGGTTGGTATACGTGATGGTGTAGACCAGCAGGCTCCCCGGGGCCGCGGCGGCGCGGTCGACGCTCTTGGTGATCACGAGGCCGTTCGCGAACGTGATGGTCGTGACATCGTTCAATGAAGCGCGGTCGCCCAGGGCAGGTACGGCATTGGCGTAGGTGAAGCTGGCGGTGAGCGTCGCCGTCTCGCGCGCACCGGCGGCCGCACCGAGCGGGGCCTGGTGTTTCGCGATGACGCACAACTGTTCCCCGGCGGCGAGCGGCAGCGCTGCAGGCAGCGCCGGCTCGCCCGCATCGAGCACGCCATTGCAGTCCAGGTCGCGCCACAGCGTGAGTCCCCAGCCGCTCACCGGTGGCACCGGCGCGGTCGTCGTGACGAAGCTCACCGTGCCGCCGCTCTGTGCGGTGTAGGTATGCCGGTAAAACGCGGGCGTGCCGCCCGCGACCCCGAGCGCACCGGGTGCGCTCCACAGGTTCGGGGGCACGTCTCCGAACGCCAGTGAGCGGTAGACGATGCCGGGCGTGGCGGTGAACGTCACCGCGTCGGCCGTGCGATCGTAGAAGCCGGGCGCGCTGCCCGCGCCGCCCCCCGTGCTGAGCCAGCCGGCCGGGTTCGTGGCGCGCACACTCACCGTGCCGGCCGCTGCGGCAGGCAGCCACAAGGCGAACGCGCCACCGCCAGCGCTGAGCGCCGAATCGCACGCCCCGCCCGCGCAGCCGGTGGCCGTGAGCCGCACGCGCAGACCGGACAGCCCCGCCTCGCCCGGTTCGCGCGCGCCGTTGTTGGCGATGCCGCCCCCCGCGCCATCGTCGCGGAACAGCAGCCCTTCGGCGCGACTGCCCGGATAGAGCCCGAAGTTGCCGGCCGCCACGTCGGTGGCGTTGACGCTGGTGAGCAGCGTGCCGCTCCTGTTCTCGGTGCTCAGCCAACCGCTGGGCGTGCCGGGCGCCAGGTCGGACGGGCTGTTGGAGTCATCCAGGAGCACGGTCCAGGCGCCCGCACTCACGAACGTGAATGCGTACGTGCCCGAGACCGGGTTGACGGCCACCACCTGGGACGCCGCGACGGCGCTCGCCGGCACGAGTTTGGCCCACAACGCGACTCCGGTGCCGGCTTCCGCGCCGTCCTTCTGAGCATCATGATCGCCGTCGGCGTATGCGAACCCGGTCACGCTGACGCCGGTCGCCACCATGGCCACGCCCGAGAACTCCGATGTGCCGGTCGTGAGCGTGGCGGTGGCGGTGAGCCGCGTGCCCACGGCGGTGCCGGACGGCAGCGCGACCGTGAACCGGAACCGGTTGGTGTTGTCCGTGCCCTGGTTGAGCCCATTGAGCGGCGAGGTGTAGGCGCTCGCGCCCGCATCGAGATCGGCGGCCGAGCCCTCGGTGAACGTCGCCACGAACGTCCGGCCCTCGCCGAAGCCGCTCGCATCGCCGTCCGATACGAACAGCTCGATCACCGCGCCCGGCCGCGCCCAGCCGCTCATCGTGAACGAACCGTTCGCCAGGACCGCGCCTTCGATGACCGGGTAGTTCATGAGCGCGTTGCCGCCCGCGTCGCCGTCGCCGTTGTCGTTGCGCGTCACATAGGGCCCCGTGCCGCGCGCGGCGTCGTCCGCAGCCGCCTGCAGGTCGATGCCGATCTGGGCCGAGGCGGCGCCACCGCTGCTCGTGGTCACGCTGCCGTTCCCGGCGATCGAGTTGCGCGACAGCGTCCAGCCGGTGGCGCCACTGGTCACCTGCACGCCCGCGCCGTAGTTGTCGAGCAACTCGCAGCGCGACAGCGTACCGGTGCTGCCCCCCAGCCGTACGCCCGCGGTGACCGTGCCGCCGCGGCCGTTCGAGCGCACGGTGAGGTTCGTGAGCGTGATGCCACCGGTGCTGGTGAGCGCGTCGACGCCCGGTCCGTCACCACTCTGGATGATGGTGCGCGTGGCGCTCAGCGTGCCGCTCGCCGACAGCACGATCTGGCCCAGTGTGGGCGAGCCGAACGTGTTGGCGAATAGCATGCAACCATCCACCTGCCAGCCATTGGAGCCGGCGGTGAGCGCCAGCCCGCTGCCGGGAGCGAAGCCGATCAAGCAGTCGCGCAACGTGCCGTTGTCGCCGCCCAGCACGCGCACCTGATCCCCGCGTGTCCGCAGTGCGACGCCGGGATCGGTGAAGGTCGCCGCACTCGCGCCCAGCACGCAGCGGTCGATCACGGCACGCGCCGCGGCCGCACCCACGCGGACGGCCGCGCTGCCGTCGCTGGCGGGCGAGCTGCCCACGGCGAGCACCGCAAGGTTCGCGATCGCGACGTCGTTGGCCTGGATGTCGAAGCCCAGCGCGATGCTGTTGGTACCGCGCAGTTCGACTTCGGGACCGGGGAGCGAGACGACACTCAAGGCATCCGTGCCCACGGTGGACGAGCCGCTCAGGATGGCGGGATTGCTGTTGGCGATGTTCGTGGTCTGGGTCGCGCCGTCGATGCGCGTGGCCGGGCCGGTGACGGCGGGTAGCGCGCTGACGAGGTTGAGCGTGACGATCCCGGCGGTGAGTCCGCTCGCGAGTCCGGCGCGCTGGCCGGGGTGAGCGGTACCGTCCGGGACCATGAACACGCTGGTCTCCACGCCCGCGGTCTTTCCGGCCTGCGCCAGGCTCGTGTTGTCGAGCGCGTTGGCGTTCAGGATGAACTGCCGCAGGCTGCCCGCCCCGGCATCATTCGCGTTGACGATGGTGTCGAAGTTGAAGCCGAAGTCCACGCCCGTGAGGTTCGTGGTACCGAAGGTCACCGAGGTCACCGATTGCGCGGCCGTGGTGGCGGTGGCTAGCGTGGTGAGGGCGGCGCTGGTGGTATTGGCGGCGGCATCAGCGCGTGACGGCAAATCGCCGCCGACGCGGTCGGTCACCGCGACCGGCGTGCCGGTGGTGACGTCCGTGCGGAACGTCTGCACGGGTAGCAGGCCCGCCACACTGCCGGTGCGCGTCGACAGCACGCTCGCATGGACCGCACGCACGGTGTAGCTGCCGGCGGGCCAGCCGTCGAAGGTGTAGAGCCCGGCGGCATCGCTCGTCACGGCAGTGCGGAAGTTGCCCGAGGCGTCGTACAACTCGAGCCGCGCACCCGCCACCGCGGCGCCCGCGGAAGTCGCGCGCGAGCGGCCGAGCCCGCCACCGTAGTTCACGTCCTCGAACACCGTGCCGGTGAGGAGTGCCGAGACCGTGCTGACGTTCGTGGGTTGCGTGCCGCCGGTGGTGGCGTCGCCATCGCTGCGTGCGTTGAACGCCGCGCCCGACTGCGCGGCCACGAACGCCAGTGCCGCCTGGTTCGAGACCACGGTCCCCGTGGGCGCGGGGGAGCCGACCTGGGCGCGGAACTTCACGCTTGTGCTGGTGTTGATGTCGATCTGGCCGCCACTGCTCGCGTTCGCGCCCGTGCCGAGCCGCGCGACCACCGAACGCGAGGCCGCCACGTATTCCATCTGGTCGTCGTTGCCCACGTCGGTCTTGGTGCCGGCGCTGGGCCCGGTGACGATCTGCAGCGACCCCGCCACGTAGGTGAGCGTGCTCGCCAGCGTGTCGCGCAGCACGGACTGCACGGCGTGGTCCTGGCCGACGTTCTTCATGGTGAGCGTGTACTCGAGGATGTCGCCGGGCCGCACCGGTGCGCCGTTCACGTCGACGACCGTCTTGGTGAGGTTCGCGTCGTCGAACACCGGCGCATACAGGTCGGTCGCGAGGGTCAGGACCGCGGGGTAGTACTCGTCCTGTGAACTCGTGAGCTGGATCGTGGCACTCGTGGCGCCGTTCGCCAGCACGCTGTTGACGCTCAGGAGATCAGCGTCGAAGCCCAGCTGGTTCGCGTGGTTGGGGTTCTTGGCGGTGAACGCCGCGCCGAAACGGGTGATCGAGCTGTTGAAGAAGTTGGTGCCCGGGTTCAAGCCGTCGCTCAATGCGCTGCCGTTCATGCGGAAGCTGTCGCCCGTGTATCCGAAGTCGCCTTCGTAGGCCACGACGCCGAGCCGGCAGTTGACGATGCCCGCGGGTGGCGTCACGAAGCCCGTGACCGTGGTGGTGACATTCGTCGCCGAGGTCACATGCGCGTAGCCGTCCAGCACGACCAGGTTGCGCAGCGTGCCGGCCGGGTCGGAGTACACGACGATCAGCGACCAGCCGGCGTGCACGTTGCTGGCACCCGGCGACGACAGCACGTTCGCGCACCAGTACGTGCCGTTGCCGCCGGCCTGCACGCGCGTCGTGACGTCGATGAACGCCGAATAGTCCGTGCCGGCGTTGTCGAGCTGTGAGGCCGTGAGCGTGACATACCCGGCGTTCGGCGTGGCGAACTTGCACGAGTTGCGTGAGCCGCTGTTCGAGTCGCCGCCCCAGTACAGTCCGGCGAACACCACGGTGGTTCCGGCGGGCAGCGCCAGCGTGGCGCTACTCGATGAGAACGTGCTGGCGTCGGCGTCGGCATCGACGTACTGCATGACGAAATTGTTGTTGTTGACGCTGTTGCCGGAGCCATTGCGCCCGTTCGTGCACTGGTCGCCGGTGCTGCAGGACATGAGCGTGTTGGCGATGAGCGTGATGTCGCCCCGCTGGTTGCCGGTGTAACGCGCGCCGAACGCGCGGAGGACCTGCGCTTGGGCGATGCTGGCGCTGAACAGCACGAGCGCCAGTGCGATGGTCACGACCCGGCTCGTCACCTGCGGATGACGCCCCGCGGGCAGCTTCGCCCCGGCAGGGCGGTCGTCGCCGCCGTCGTCGCGGAGACCCCTACTCGGCTCCCTCGCGGGCCGCATCACGGCTTCGTTCCCGGGTGGCGGAACACGGACTCGTCGAACTTGGCGCGCAGGCGCACGTAGGCGCCGGTGCGAGTCCACTCCTCGGACGTGAGTTCGTCGTCGCGGTAGCCGAAGCGGTTGAAGCCGAATGACAGCCAGGTGCCGGCGGGCAGCTGGCGGCCGAACTCCACTCCGAGCCCGTAGTCGCGATCGGCTAACGACTGCCCCGAACGCAGGCTCGCGGCCACGCTGGCGTCCCAGTCGGCGCCCAGGTCCACGCGCACACGGCCGTGCAGCCACTGTGCGCCGTTCGCCGTGACGATCGCGGCGCTCTCGTCGCGGGTGAGCTTGCCGGCCCACGCCATGCTCGCGCTCCAGCCGCGTGGGAAGCGCCCGGTGCTGGTGAGGCCGAGCACGTTGGCGATGCGGCGATGGCGCAGTCCCGCTGCGGGCTCGCGTTCATAGACCAGTTCCCAGCGGCTGAGCGCGTCCCAGCGCCCGAAGCGTCGCGCGGCGCCGCCGGCGTCGCGGAACGCCAGCGCCAGTTGCAGCTGCTCGCGTGCGTCGCGGCCGCTGCCGCGCGTGCCGCCCAGTGTGAGCTGGTGGCGGCCGAGCGCGGTCCATGCACTGTCGAGCTTCACCGCCGCGGCCATGGTCTGCAGCACCTGGTCGGCCGCCCGGCTCGAACGCATCTCCATGCGGGTCGAACCCTTCCACACCGGGTCCTCGCTCCAGTCGATGCTGCCGGCGAGTGCCGTGCTCGGACCCTCGCTCGCGCGCGGACCGGAGATCGGGTTGACGCGCTCGAACGACGCGCCCACGCGCATGCCGCTCTCGAGCCGCCACGCGTTGCGCAGTCCCACCGCGGCCTGGGCGTCGCGACCGGCGAACGCATCGGCCAACCGGTACTCGCTGAACACATGCGCGTCACGGGCCAGGTCGGCATCGATGCCCGCGACCGTGGCGAGCCGCTGCTCGTGGCTCGACAGTGACCAGGCACCGTCCAGGGACGACGCGAGCTCGTGGCGTGCGTAGGCCCGGCCGCGTGCACTGAAGCGATATTCACCGCCCACCGCCGCCATGCGCCGCACGCCGCGCTGCGTGTCCTGCTCGAACTCGCCGTAGCCGCTCCACTCGGGACGGCGCGGCCACTGTCCGAGCAGGCGTGCCCGCACCGATGCGGTGACCGGTTCGCTCGTGGTACCGCGACGGGACTCGCCGGCCACGCGCACGCCCAGCTCGCCGCGCCACGCCGGCGACAAGGTGCGGTCGACGCTCGTCAGCAGGCCGCCTCGCCGCGTGCCGCCGCCGGCGTCGGCGCTGTAGAGCGCTTCGCTCGTGAGGCGCGTGCGTTCGGCGAGCCGTGTGCCGAATCGAGCGCCGCCCTCGGTGCGGCCACCGGAGAGTCCGGCGCCGGGGTTCGCGAAGCCGCTGGAGGCGTTCATGCCCCAGGCGCGCAACTGCGTGCGCGGGGCGTCGTGCTTGAACTCCATCCGAACCGCGTCGCCGGCCATGCCCGGGGCGGCGCCCGCGAGCTGGCGTGTCGCCGCCCATTCCCCTTCGAGCGTCGTGCGCGCGGCCAGCCGGGCCGTCGCCGAGACCCCGCGCAACTCGAGCGGCTGGGCCTGATCGTGATCGTCGACGTACGTGCCGGCGAGATCCAGCCGTGTGTTCACGCGCTGACGCAGTTCGACGCCGTGCACCCACGACGTGCCCGCGCCATCGGGTACTTCGTAACTCACGCGCACGGACACCGGGTTCAGCACGGCATCGAAGCTCGGAACCGGTGAGCGGAACAGCAAGCGGCCCGACAGCGGATCGAGCTCGTAGTCGGTAAAGCGCTGCTTCACTTCGCTGCTCAGCACGATCGCCGGCTGATCGCGGTCGCGCACCAGCACCTCGACCCGTTCGCTGTTCTCGAGCAGTGGTGCGTGGGTCAGCTGGTAGGGGCCCGAGACGCCGCGGCCAGGCAGTTCATCGGTCGCATGGCGCGACCTCTCACGGCTCGTGAACGCGCGGCCGCCGGTGGCGGCATCCCCCCACGCCGCGGCCGCCCCCGTCAGGCTGCGGGCGTAATTGCTCAACGAGCGCCCGGCGCTGCCGGTGGTGAGGTCGCCATACAGCAGCGATGCGTCGCGCCGGTCGAGCCGGGCATACAGCCGTCCGGTGGACTGGGCGTCGTAGCCGCGCACGCTGGCATCGCCCTGCACGGGATAGCCGCGGTCGGTCTGCAGGTCACGGAACTGCCGCAGGTCGCTCGGGCGGTCGGAGTCGTAGCCGAGCGTCAGCTGGATGTCGTCGCGGACGCGGCCTTTCACGAACAGCGCGCCGCGCGCACCCGCGCTGCTGCGGCCATCGCGCGCTTCGGCGAGGAACTGCGAGATGGGCTGCTCGAAGCCGCCGCGCGGGGCGCGCCCCACGGCGGGATGCCGCACGTCGTCGAACGTCACCAGGCCTTCGACCGCACCGACCGCGAGCAGCGGGCGCATCTCGGGGATGAACTCGACATCCGCGGCCGCGCGCAACGCGCCGCTGGCGGCGGTGACCTGCGCGCGCCCAGGTGCTGCCGGAGGCAGCAATTGTACAAAAGCCCGGCCGCCTTCGATGGCCACCTGCACGCCCGGCATGACCGGGTCGAGGTCGTCGTTCGTGAGCCGGCCGAGCGAACTCTCGAGTGTGACCAGCGTGCGCGCGCCCACCGGTACGCCCTGCGAATCGGCGACCGCGAGTGTGAATGCCACCGGGCTGCGGCCATCGGCGGGTGCGACGCGCGGGCCGAGCAGTTCGAGCCACGCGATCGCAGCGGGCGCCACCAGACGCAAGGCAACGCGGCCCGCCGCGCGCGGCGGTGCCAGTTCGAGCACGTTCAAGCCGGGGTGCAGCGTGATGCCGATGTACTCCCAGGCCTCGAGTCCTGCCGTGGCGGCGGTGACGCGCCGGCCGACGCGTGACTCGGGCACACGCTCGCCGTTCAGCCGCAGCAAGAGCGCGGTGCCGAGGCGGCCCTTCACGCGCACGTTGACCTGCGAACTCGTGACCGTGTCCAGGTCCGCCAGGCCGACGAAGCCCAGCTCAGGATCGAGTGAAGGCAGCAGTTGGTCGAGCGATGCGACGGCGGCCGCGCGGACGACGCGCGCAGCGGTCACCGGCATGCCGGCCGTGTGAACACCGTCGCGTTCGCCGGACTCGCGCTCGCCGGTGACGATCGCCGCCGCGGGCAGCGAGCGCATGTCGCCGGGCAGCGCTCGCTGTTCGGGACGCTCGATGGCGTGCGCCAGCACGCGCGCGGCTTCGTCGCGCGAGGCCGCGGCGAGGCGGCGGTCGTGCGCTTCGCGCATGGCCGACGTGTCGCCGGCGACCACGAAGTCGGCGCGCACGAGTTCGCCGCGCAGCACGTCGACGAAGCGCAATCCGGGCGTGCCCGCATCACGGCGGTCCGTGGCCACCGGATACGAGCGCGGCGGCAGTGACGTGCGGTCGAGTTTCAACGCGTGCGTGCGCGGCGTGATCCCGTTGAAGCTGAAGCGGCCGCGCGCATCGGTCACCGCCCACGTGCCGTCATCGAGCCAGAGCCGCACACCGGCCAATGCGCTGCTGCCGCCGTGCGCACCCTGTACCACCACCTCACCCACGATGCCGGCTTCATCGGCGAACACGTCACCACGGACGCGGACGCGTGCGGGCGCGGCGTTCGAGCGCACGGCGCCGGCCTGTGCTGCCGCCACTGCCAGCGCTTCGCCGGCGGGTGCCCCCGCGCGCACGCGGGTGCGGAAGCGCAGTTCGCGGATCTCATGCGGCGCCATGGTGCCGAGGGCGTACGTCAGTGCGCCGTTGTCCACCCACGGTTCGCCCAGCGCGGCGATCGCCGTCGTGCTGACCCCGCCGCGCGTCGTGCCCGGGGTGTAAGCGAAGCCCGCAGGCAGCGCGTCGCGCAGCGTCACGGCCTCAAGCGTGCTGTCCGAGCGGTTGGCGACCCGTACCGAGTAGTCGAGTTCGTCGCCCCATTCGACCTGCGGGCGGCTGGCCTGCTGTTCGACGAACAGCGCGATGGCGCCGAGCGCATCGACGGGCACATCGACGAGCACCGGTGCCAGTGTGTCGGCGGGTGTGAACGTGCCGCCGTAGGAACCCGCGGCGTCGGTCAGGTGTCCGGCGGGCAGTCCGTCGACACCCATCCGCGATGGGAATCGGTAGGGTTCGGGCACGACGAGTTCGAGCCGGTACGTGCTGGCGCGCACGAGCGGGAACGAATAGCGCCCGAGCGCATCGGTGGTGACCTCGGCCGGGCTTGGCGTGACGCCGTCGCCGGCGAGGACGCGGGCGAGCCCGCCCGGTGCGCCACCGTTGCCCGCGCCGCTGACGTCGATCAGGCGCACACCGACCCCGCGCACGGGCACGTCGGTACGCGATTCGTACACGACGGCGGTGGGTTCCACCCAGACGCCGGTCTGCGTCAGGGTCCCGCCGCAGCCGGCGAGTTCCGCGGTCACGAGGTCGCCGCGCACCATGGCGAGTACGCCATCGCCCGCGGCCGATGTGCCGGGGCCAGAGCTGGTGGGCACGCCCGGCACCAGCCGGAACACACCGGAGTTCGCGGCCACTTCGAGCGCAGCGAAGCTCTCGCGATCGCCGGTGTCGCGTGAGCGCAGCGTCAGCTGAACGGTCTCGATGCGTGCCGGATCGCGATTGCATGCGTGCGCGACCGCTTGGATCAGCAGATCGGAGCCCAGGCTCGCGGTGCGTGTCGGGCGGCGATAGTCCACGGCGTCGAAGAACCCGAGTGCGGGCAGCGCTCCGAGTGGCGGTGTGTAGAGCGTGTCGGTGACCGCCGCCGTGGTGCCCTGGCTCAATCCCGTGGCGGAGAGCCGCACGAGCGCGAGTTGGGCCAGTGGCGTGCCCGCGGGCACATCGAGCGTGAGCAGCACGTCGGCTGAGTCGCCGGGGCTGAGCGTGAGCACGCCGCCGTTGGCGACCGGCGTGTCGCCGGAGCTGATGCCGCCATCGTGGTCGCGGTCGTGTGTCAGGGCGAACGACGATGCGTCGAACTGGTCCAGCGGCAGGTTGCGGGCGTCCAAGCGGAAGTCGGTGGCGAGATTGCCCGTGTTCACGAGCCGGTGCGCGAGCGTCACGCCTGTTCCGGGCGTGGCGAGCCCGCCGCGGTCCGGGTACAGCGCCAACGATTCGCCGGCCTGCACGACCACGCGCACGGTGTTGCTGGGCAGCAGCACCGCGGCCCCGCTGCCATCGAGTGCGGTCGCCGTGGCGGTGTTGTCGATCAGGGTCCCGGCCGGCGGCGCCGCGTGTGCGAGAGGCGAGGCGAGCAGCAGCGAACCGCACGCCCACGCGCACACGCGCGTGAACATGCGACGGCTGAACTCGTGCCAGCGGGAGGCAAGTGTCATCGTCATACCCCGGCGCCCCGCGGGCGCCGCCACCCCGGGCCATGGAGGCCGGTGAGGCGGCGCTGCGGGACGGATGGGAACGACCGCGTGTGCGGCTGCGCGGTCCGGTCGTACGACGGAGGGCTCACGCCCTCCGCCGCACGTCTGTGTGATCAGGGGTAGTTGATGCGGACGTTGAACCGGATCGTCGCGGTCGCGCCGGGTGCAAGCACGCCGAGATTGGCCGTGATCGATCCCGCCGCACCGTTCGTCGGCACGGTGACCGTGCCCTGCGAAGCGAATGCCAATGCGGCGTTCGACGACACGGTGTTCGCCGGCGTCGCATCGTTGATCACCAGCGCGGACACCGGCGTGGTGCCGGTGTTCGTGACCACGATCTCGTACCGGATGCAGGCGTTCGGCACCGCACCGGTGGTGAGATTCAGCGTCGTGAACGGACCGTCCGGCGTGCCATCACACGCGGCATCGAGTGCCTGCCGCTTGACGATGGTGACCTGGCCGTTGATGACCGTGGTCGCGTCCTGGGCCACGGCCGGAGCCGGGACCGCGGCGACGTAGCCGACGTTCGCCGTGGTGGCGGTGATCGTGGTCGTGTTCAGCGCGCCGAGCGAAGCGCCCGACGGCGAGAACACCTGGGCGAACACCAGCACGTTCGCACCCGGCGCCAGGCCGCCCATACCCGCGAGGTTCACGAGCGGGAGGTCACCGGCGTCGAAGCTGCCGCTGTTGTTCGTGTCCCAGTAGAGCGCCGTGCTCCACGACGGCTGGTCGTCCGCGGCGGCCACCGACACACTGCTGCCCGTGCCGTCGCCTTCCCGGATGTTGCCGTTGTTGGACAGCGTGTGCGCGTAGATCACGAAGCCGCCCGGCAGCACCTGTGCGGTGTTGTTCGGGGTCAGCGTGAGGTTGCGTGTGACGTTGACGCCGACCTGATCGTGGATGGCGTCCTTCGCACCGGACACCGGCGAAGCCGCGCGGAAGTACAGCTCGACGTTGCCGCTGGCGTAACCGGCCGGCACGTCGACGTCGGCGTGCACGAGCATGTTGCCGCCGCCGGCGACCGGGCCGGTGCTCGTGATGACGGCGTTGGACGCGTTACGGAACGTCACCGTCCAGCCCGCCGGAATCGTGAGCGGGAGGAACGTGCTGACCGTGCTCACCGACAGGTCGTAGTCGTCCGACTGCGAGCTGGTGTTGTTCACGTACAGCGTGAAACGCGCGGTCGAGCCGGGGTTCACCGTCTGACGGTTGACGAACGAGCCTTCGGGACCGGGACCGGCGCCGGGAGCGCCGGGCAGGGCCGAGTTGTTCGTGACGTCGACGGAGTTGGACGTGATCGCGGTCAGGATGTCGGTCGCGGTCGCCGTCACGGCCGGGTTCGTGGCCGAGGTGGCGGTCTTGGACACCTGGAACGGACCCCCCGTGGCCGCGGCCGGCAGCGTCACCCTGAGGATGACGTTGTATCTGGCGCCGGGTGCGAGCGGCCCGACGTCGGGGATCAGGTTGCCGTTCGAGTCCGTGAGCGGCGTCACACCGTCCTGCTGGAAGAGCTGGACGATCGAGCCCGCCGGGAACGAACTGCCGCCCGTGCTGATGTCGAACACGTCATTGCCATTGCCGTTGTTGGTGAGCGTGTTCGTGAACGACACCGTGCCGCCCTGCAACGCGCTCGCGACCGTCTGGCCGCTGAACGCCACCGCGGCGCTCTGGTCGACCGTGAACGGTGCACTGTTCGTGAAGAACGGGCCGACGATCCCAGCGCCGTCGTTGTAGGCGAAGCGCGCGATGTTGCCGATGGTCTGCGGCGGCAGGCCCGGGTTGACGTTAACCGCGAACGTCACGCTTCCGGACTGGCCCGGCGGCACCTGGTTCACGATCGCCGTCACCGCACCCGGAGTCGACACGTTGCGGTCGAAGCGGATGGTGTTGAGTCCCGTGCCATGCGTGTCGGTCGAATCGAGATCCGACAGCACCGTGGCACCCGTGGCGCTCCAGCGAGCGCTCCCCGCAACGTATGTCATGCCGGTCGGGATCAGGTCGGTGAGACGCACGCTCGAGGCGGTGGCGTTGCCCGAGTTGGTGTACGTCAGGGTGTAGGTGTAGGGGCCGCTCGGCGACGCGCCGTTGGAAGCGCTGAGCGACTTGGTGATGTTGACCACGGCATTCGTCGAGACCGTGACCTGATCGGTGTTGAACGCGGTCTGGACCACGTCGAACGCGCTGATCGCGTTGACGCGGATGTTCGAGAGGTCACCCGAGACGCGCGTGCCGGGCACCGAGCCGACCGCGACGAAGCGGTAGCTGTCTCCCGCGGCGAGCGGCCCCGTGGTGGTGACCGGGACGAAGTCGTCCGGCACGCCGTTGCCGTCGGCATCGACGTACAACACGAGCCCGGTAAGATCGAAGTTGTCGCCGCCCTGGTTCGAAGCGGCGAGCGAGAACGCGTCCGTGCCGTTGCCGGTGTTGGTGAGGACGTGCGGGAAGACCGCCTGACCGCCGGGTGCCGCGACGCGCGTGCCGTTGGCGGTGAGCGTCAGGCTCGCCACCTGCTGCACGACGGTCGTGACCGGGTTCGACGTCACGGTGTAACTGTTCGAGGCAGCGTCCTGATACGTGGCCGTGGCCTGGTTGCCGATCGTCGTCCCGGCGGGCGGGGCGGCGAGGGCCGGACGAGCGAACACGGCGAGTGCGAGCACCGCGACTGCGGTGAGCGTACGGCCGAGCGTCGTCGCGACCCGCCGGCTGATGAAGCCGGCGTTCTGCGAGCGGTTCATGGAACACTCCGGTGGATGGGTCCGGTGCGTCCCCGTCCGGTGCGCGCGGCGGGCGGATGGCTCCCGCGCGTAACGTCCGGGTCAGGTTTCGTGGGGTTGGATTGCGGTCAGCGCGTGAGAGCGGCCACCTCCGTCTGCTGGATGCGGACGCGGGCGGTCACCGCGCGCGACTGGCTCCTGGGCAGCGCTCCGAGCGGCCAGCGCAGCGCGCGGTACTCCGACGCGGGCACCTCGCGCATGACGGTGCGGCCATCGGCGGTGCGTTCGCCGCGCATCAGCGGGATTGCCGCGAACGTGCGGCCGTCGAGGCTGGCCTCGGCGCGGCGTGGCGCTGCGGAACCCGGCACGTAGGCAGTGCCGGGCGGGATCGGCAGCGTCGCTGTGAGGCCGCGCGCTTCCGTCGCACTTGCGTTGCGGTAGGTGGCGCGGTACTCGAGCGTCTCGCCCGGATGCGCCTGTGCCGCGGAGCTCAGGACCTCACGGCCCTGGGACTTCGTGATGCGGTGCGCCGTGAGTTCCACGGCGACGCCGCCGCCAGCGTGCACTGCGGGGGCCATGATCGACACGGCGGCCGCAACAGCGAGCGTGAAACGGAATCGAACAGAACGATACATCGCCAGACCTCCCTGGTCGGTCCGCGACAGTGCGGACCATGAGACAGCGCGGGCGCGCGCCCCGGCGTCGATGACGCCGTGGCCACACGTCCGGGCGAGGTTCCGTCCATGGAAGATGGCGAGAACGAGATGTAGTCATCCCGGGGATGGTCCGGTTGTGCCTGCCCCGGGATGGCGGAGCCTGCCGCACCCGTTATCGGGCGGGATGGCCCACTACTTGAGGCGTTTCGTGCGAATTGCGCCTCGGGACCGCGCAGGACGCCGGCTCAAGCGGCTCGGCGGACCTCGGGGTCAACGCCGAGCAGCAGCAGTTTCTCGAGCAGCGACTGGGCGTCGAACGGCTTCATGAGGTATTCACTCGCGCCGGCCTTGAGAGCGTCCTCGACGCTCGGAATCTCGCTCTCGGTGGTCACCATCACCACGGGGAGCTCGGCGAAGCGGTCGTCGGCACGGACGCGGCGCAGCACCTCGAGGCCGTCCATCCCCGGCATGGACCAGTCCAGCAGCATCACCGCAAGTAGCGGCATGCCGGCGAGTCGCGCAATCGCCTCGAGTCCGTCCGCCGCCTGCTCCACCTGGAACCCGAGCTGCCCCAGATGCTCCGCCAGCAAGCTGCGCACAGCCAACGAGTCGTCCACCACGAGTGCCTGCATGGTCGTCTCCAATGTTGCGTTCGGGGTTCCGTTGGGTTCGGGGGCTCTCGCGGCTTGCGTGCTAGCGTGCGCGCATCAGCAGGAGCCGCAATTCGGGAGTGTCGTTGGAGAGTTTGACGGCTTGGCGGGTCTCGATGAAGCCCGCCGCTTCGAGCAGCAGGTGCTGGGTGCCGGCAGGCGCGGACAGGCAGAAGTGGCCGCGCGCATCGGTGCGCATCGCGAATGCGATCTCGGTGACCGTGATGCGCGCCCCGGCCACGGGCTGGCCGGCCGGATCCACCACGATCCCACACAGCAAAGGCCACGACACTTCCTCGCTCGCCGTGGCGGCGGCCGGCGCCGGGTTCGTCAGGCGCGGGTTCGGGGCGTGCGCGGGTACCGGCTTCGTGGACGGCGCGCGCGTTGCCGTGCGCGTCGTCGTCGCGTCCTTGTGCCCCGCCGTGACCGTCGGGCTCGGAGCGCTGTCGGGCGCGATCACCGGGGGGATCCCGTGGTGGCGGTCTTCGCTGACGCTGTCCGGGGCAACGGCACCGTCCGCGGCGCGCTGGTCCGGCGTGACGGGTGGCACCACTTGTTCGACCGGTGGCGCGCTCGAGGCGGATTCGAGACGCGGGGGGGCGGGTGCGGGAGCCGGCGGCGGCGGGTCTTTGCGCACGAGCGTCACCTTGGGTAAGCGCATGCCGACCGCTGTTCCTCCCATGCCCGCCCGCCGCGATGCGGGTGGTGCGAGCTGGAGCGCGAGCAGGATCAATAGCAATCCGGCCACGCTGACGATCGCCAGGACCAGTGCACGATCGAGGCGTTCCGGGCGGACCTCGCGTTCGGGCGGCGCGTGCAGCGTGAACGGCTCGAGGAGCACCAGACCCTGGCGCCCGGTCGGTTCCGAAGGCGGATCGAGCGTGACGAACGTCGCGCTACCCCGGGACGGCTCCGGAGCCGGCCCGTCGTCGTCATACTCGTCCGGCTGCGGCTTGGGCGGGGCCCAGCCCGGGGGTGCGAACGCGGCGTGTCCGTGCGGGACACGGCTGTCCGGCGGCGGCACGAGCGAGAGCGGCGTGCGCGCTGCGGGCGTCACGCTCGCCGGCGCCGAAGGAGGCGCTTCGGCGGGCTGGGCGGACTCGTCGTCACGACGGAAGACCTGGTCGACCGCTTCGCGCGTCAGTCCAGCAGCGCGCTCGTCGAGATCGGCGAAGAACAAGTTGAGCTTGGGCACCTCACGCGGACCGTGCCGAGGCGGGGCCGATGACTTGGACTGCTCCTTGATCCACGCCGGCAGGTCGAACACCGGCCCGTCGAGCGCGGCATGCTCCCGCAGCCCCTGTGCGGTGAGTTCGGTGAAGTCGTCCGTGTTGCCGTTCTCGAGCGCTTCGAGCAGGCGCTGGGCGTCCTCGGGGTTCGATTCGGGCGCGTGCGTGGACGCGGTCGGCTTGAGCCCGATGCGGCCCCAGCCGGCCTCTATCGCCAGCTCGCCCGCGCGGCCGAGTTCGGGCCGCGGCGGTGGGGGCGGCGGTTCGGCCGGGGCGTGCGGATCCTCTTCGTGGAGCAGCGGCACGGACGTCGACATCGCAGGGGCCGGCATGCCGCGCGCGATGGCGAGCACTTGCTCCTCGGAGCGGCGCGTCAGGTCGTCGAGGAACAGGTCGTCGGGATCCTGTCCGAGCATGCGGCGCAGCGCGTCGTCGTGCTTGGCAAGGCGCGCCTGGCGGTCGCGACAGTCGTGGCAGGCGCCCAGATGGCGCACGACCAGCTCGAGCGATGGCCCGGTGAGCGCTCCGTCGAGCGAGGACGACAGCTGCTGTACGGTCAGGTGCATCATGCCGCCTTGTCCTCGGCATCACCCACGTGGTCGATGTACTCGCGGGCCAGCGCGATGCGGTTCATGACACGTGGCACCGAGATGCCGGTGATGCGCGCGATCTCGCTGTAGGGCAGCCGCTCAAGCAGGCGCAGCATGAGCAGCCACTGGTCATCGGAGTGCAGCAGCGAGAACGCGTGCAGCGTGCGCTGCTCGTCTTCGACATAATGCGCCCCTCGCGCACCCGCGAGCCACGGTTCGCCGTTCGGGCGCTTGGCGCCGACCGTGGGCCGCAGCGGCCGGCCGCGCATGCGCGAGCCATCGAGCTGGCGCGCCAACTTCGCGAGCCACGGCAGCATGGGCCGGTTGGCGGGCGCCGCGCGCAGGTTGCGCGTGGCATGCACGAGCGTCTCCTGGAACAGCAGCTCGGCTTCACCCGGGTGCCGCGTGATGGCGAGGCATGTCCGCCACAACGGCAGGCGATAGGTGTTGAGCAGCCGCAGCAGCGCGCTGAGGTCTCCGCGCTGCGCGGCATTCAGGAGCAACGGATCCTGACCGGGATCGGTCCAGGGTCGTGACGGTTGCGAGTCCAAGCCATCTCCCTCCACCGCGGCCACCGCGGCCGTGGCGAGAAATCCAAGCCGAAGCTTCGTGTTCCAGAGGTCATCGGCCGTTTCCCCCCCATGCTGGAGTCCCCGGTTTCCGAGCGAGTTCCGGTGGCCTGCGCTGCTGCACCCCACACCGCCACGCGGTTCCCCCCGGGAATCCCGGCCCCGGGTTCATGGGAGCCGGGACCGGGCCGATGGGTGGACCGGAGTCCCAGTGGCCAGGAACACCCCCCGGGCGGGTTCACAGTCCGTGGTCGAACAGCCTATATTCCTGACCATGAAACCTATCTCTGAAGTCGCGAAGGCGCTGGACTTCGATCCGGCGCAGCTGGAGCCGTACGGACACTGGAAGGCCAAGATCTCGTTGAAGTCGTTCATGGACCGTCCCCGCCGCGGGAAGCTCGTGCTCGTATCCGCCATCACCCCGACACCGGCCGGCGAAGGCAAGACGACGACGAGTGTCGGCCTGGCGCAGGGGCTGGCGAAGATCGGGGTCAGGAGCGCGGTCGCGTTGCGTGAGCCGAGCCTCGGACCGACGTTCGGCATGAAGGGCGGCGGCGCCGGCGGCGGGGCCTCTGAGATCGTCCCGGTCGACGACATCAACATGCACTTCAACGGCGACTTCCATGCCGTCTCGAGTGCGCACAACCTGCTTGCCGCGCTGGTCGACAATGCCCTGCACCACGACACCGCGCACGGTCTCGATTCGCGGCGCACGGTGTGGAAGCGCGTCGTCGACATGAACGATCGCGCGCTGCGCGACATCGTCATCGGGCTGGGCGGCCGCACCGAGGGCATCCCGCGCGAGACCGGGTTCGACATCACCGCGGCCAGCGAAGTCATGGCGGTGCTGTGCCTGGCCGATGGCATTGCCGACCTGAAGGCCCGTCTGGGCCGGATCGTCGTGGGCTATCGCACCGACAGCACGCCCGTGACCGCGGCCGACCTGAACGCCGTGGGAGCCATGGCGGCACTGCTGCGTGACGCCATCAAGCCCAACCTGGTGCAGACCACCGAGGGTGTGCCGGCGTTCGTGCACGGCGGGCCGTTCGCGAACATCGCGCACGGCACCAACACCATCGCCGCGACCAAGGCGGCGCTGGCGTACGCCGACATCGTCATCACCGAGGCCGGCTTCGCGTTCGAGCTGGGCGCCGAGAAGTTCTTCGACATCAATTGTCAGTACGGTGGCTTCGCTCCGGCGTGCACGGTGCTCGTGACCACGATCCGCGCGCTCAAGATGCACGGCGGCGTGCCGGTGGCCGACGTCAACCATCCGGACGTTGCGGCGATGGTGCGCGGGTTTTCGAACATGGAGAAGCATCTCGAGAACATCAAGAAGTTCGAGCAGCCGTGTGTCGTGGCCATCAACCACTTCCCGTCCGATACGAAGGAAGAGGTCGAGACGCTCCGGCTGCACTGCGAAGCACTCGGGCTGCGGGCCGTGGTCAGCAAGGGCTTCGTTGACGGCGGCAAGGGCTGTATCGAGCTGGCCGAGGTGGTGCGCGACATGGTCGCCGCAAATGAGCCGCACTTCCGCCCGCTCTACGACTGGAATGACACCATCGAGAACAAGATCCGGACCGTGGCGCGCGAGATGTACGGCGCGCAGGCGGTGGATTACACGGTGCGTGCCAAGCGCGACCGGGTCCAGCTCGAGAAGCTCGGTTTCGGCAAGCTGCCGATCTGTATTGCCAAGACGCAGCAGTCGCTGTCCGACAACCCCGCATTGCTCGGCCGCCCAAAGGACTTCCTGGTCACCGTGCGCGAGATCCAGCTCGCGGCGGGCGCCGGGTTCATCATCCCCATCACCGGCGAGATCATGCGCATGCCGGGCCTGCCCAAGGAACCGCTGGCGGGCAAATTCGATCTCACGGATGACGGCGAGATCGTGAAGAAGTAGCCCGCACCGCGACGCCCACGGGGCCCCGGGCCGGGATTCATCCTGCCCCGGGCTGCTTCGTTGCCGGCGTTCGTGGTTGCCGGTGCTGGCGGCGGCCGGTCGCGCGCACCGGACGATCGCCGGCGCTACGAGCGCAGTGCGGTCCGGGCCGCGAGTCGTGCCGGCAGCTGGAGCCATGGCGGTGCGTCGTCGCGCTTGGCATCGGCGGAGAGTGCCGCACCCCAGCGCGCGTCGTCATCTTCCAGCAGCCGCTGCCAGGCGGCGTCGTCCGTGGTCGCGGCCGGGTGCGCGAGCAGCGCGCGCACGCGCGCGGCCAGCCGCCAAGCGTACTCGCTGTCCGTGCCGTGCGCGCGCAGCCCTTCGGCGATCGCCGTGCGCAACTGCAGCGTGTCGAAGATGCGCATGGCCATGTCGTCGGCGCCTTCGGGCGCGAACGCCTCGCCCGTCACCGCCAGCAGGTGCCACGCCACGCGTGCCGCGGTCTCGGCGGGCGCCTCGGGAGTGCCGGTTTCTGCTGGGACGGTCGGCGCCACCGCCAGCTTGCCGCGCCGGGGTGTGCGCGGTGCGGCCGCCAGCAGCGCGCTGTCCACTTCGAGCCGTTCGCGTAAGCGCGCGGTCGCGCGCTCGAGTCCGGCGGCCGGGAGCGTGAGCAGACGTGCGCACTCCGGCAGGAACGCGCATGCGGCATCGCTCACGCTGCCGCGATAGCCGGCGTTCGCCGGTGCGGGCGGCTGCGCGATCAAGGCCGCCAGTTGCGCGCGCACGGTGTCCGTGGCCAGGCGCCACAGGTCGCGCTCCAGGTCCGGCGTGCCATTGCCGTTCAGTTGGCGCTCGAGCTCGTCCCACGGGCGATGGTCGCGCGCGACTTCGTGCCAGTCGAGTAACACACGCGAACCATAGCCACCCAGTTCGACGCGGAAGCCCTGCTCCCGCAGCGCCGCGGCGCGGAACAGGAACTCGTTGCCGCTCACCTGGTCGCGGCAGCGCAGCAGCGCATCGTGTGCGGCTTGCGTGAGTCCGAGCCCTTCGAGCAGCGTGCGCTGGCGCAACGGCCGCGAGCCGTCGGCCTGCTTGTCGGCATAGGCGGCCGAAACACGGATGGTGCCGCGCGCGTCGGCGTAGCGGTTGTGGAACAGCACCAATGCGGCGCCATCGGCGCCACGGTTGGAGAACGCGAACACGTCCTCGTTGGTGTGTCCGGAATGGTCGCGGCAGTCGTACAGCAGGAACTCGCGCGCGCCGGCGAAACGCGCGCGGCGGTGCAGCAGCGGCACGATGCGCCGCCAGTGTTCGCGCTCGAGGCCGTCGTCGACGCGCTCGGTGGCCATCGCACGGCGGAACTCCATGCCGTAGCGCTCCTCGAAGCCCTCGATCTGGCCGTGACCGAACATCGGCAGTCCAGGCATCGTGGCCAGCAGCGTGCAGACGCCGAAGTACTTCTCGCCACGACCGAACTGGTCGACGGCGGTGCGCTCGTCGGGATTGTTCACGAAGTTCACCCAGCGCTGCAGGATGTCGGGGTCGAACTCGAGCGTGTCGCGCAGCACGCGCCGGTAGTCGGCATTGCGCTCGTCGCGCAGCATGACCATGAACGCGCTGTTGTACACGCGGTGCATACCGAGCGTGCGCACGAAATAGCCTTCCATCATCCAGAACGCCTCGGCCAGCAGCAGCGTGCCGGGCGCTTCGGCTGCGACGCGATCGACGACCGTGCGCCAGAACTCCTGCGGCAGCAGCCGGTCGAACTGCTCGCGCGTCACACCCAGTCCCGCGCGCGACGGGATGTCACCGCCGCTGCCGGGCTCGGGGAACCACAGCCGTTGGATGTGGCGCTTGGCCAGTGTCATCGCGGCGTCGAAACGGATGATCGGGAACCGGCGAGCCACCGCGAGAATAGCCTGCACGACTGCTTCACGCGCCGCGGGGTTCAGGTAGTCGAGTTGCGCGGTGTCGTTCCACGGGAAGCTGGTGCCGTCGTTGCCGTGGTAGATGTAGCGCGTGTCGCTGGCGGCGGTGTCGACGCGGCGGAAGACGACCGCGGCATCCATGCGGCTCCAGTAGTGGTCCTCGATCTTCACCGAGACACGGCTGTCGGTGGACAGTTCCGGTCCGTCGAACGTGTACGACGGATACGGGCAATCGCCGCGCTGCAGGAACCACTCCGGGTGCTCCAGAAGCCAGCGCGAGTCGATGCCCATGTGGTTCGGCACCATGTCGCTGGCGAGCCGGATGCCGCGTGCACCGGCCCGTTCGCTCAAGGACCGCCAGGCCTCTTCGCCGCCCAGCTCGGCGGCGATGGCGTAGTCGTGTACGGCGTAGGCCGAGGCCGCGGCGTCGGTGTTGCCCGCGATCTGCTTGATGCGCTTGGACGCAGTGCTGCGCTCCCAGAGGCCGATCAGCCACAGCGCATTGATGCCGAACGCCGCCAGCCGGTCGAGTTCCTCATCGGGCACGTGATCGAGGCGGCGCACCTCGCGCGCGTAGGTCTGGGACAGCTGGTCGAGCCAGACGAGCGTGCTCTTGGCGATCATAACCGTGCGCGGCATCCACTCGGCATCGTCGCTGAAGCGTTCTTCCTCGTGCTCGCTGCCCGAGTAGTCCGGTCCGTGCGCCTCGCCGCTGCCGCCGTGGTCACCGCGTGCCGCGGCTTCACGTGCGGCGAGCCAGCGTTCTTCCTCGCGGCGCAGGTCGAACGCCAGCTGCATGCGTTCGATCAGGTCGCCCAGCAGCCAGCCCCAGGTACTGCGCACGAATTCGAGCTGGCCGGCCAGTGATGCCGGGGATGCGCGCATCGGTGCGCGCAGGAATTCCAGCAGGGGAACCTCACCGGCGCCGAGGCCCGGGCGCGTGGTCATGAAAGCCTCGAGCTCGCGCAGCGCGTTCCGGTAGGCGGTGTCGCGCGTGAGTTCGCGGTCGTCGAACAGCTCGCGGTAGCCGGCCGCCGCCGGGTTCTCGTTGGTGAGTCCCAGCAGCAGCAGTTCCTCGAGCGCGACTTCGCGGTGCGAGCGCGCGTCGGTCGCGCCGGCGAGCCAGGCGTCGGGTCGCTGCCGGCCGCGATACACCGGCGTGGTCGGGAACTGGTCCGCGAACGACAGCAGCAAGCGGTCCACCGCGGCTTCGCCGAGCGCGCTCTCGAGCCGGTCGAGTGCGCCACTGAAGCCATTCGCATCGCGCACCGCACGCCAGTGCGCCATCACGACATGCGCGGCCTCGTCCAGCAGGCCGAGCGCGAACAGGTCGGCGGCCGATGCCCCGCCACCGCGCGCGGTGTTGAGCGCCGCGGTGAAGCGGTGTGCGGCCGCGGGGCGCGCCAGCACCGCGTGTCCGGAGGACGCGAACAGCGTCTCGTCGAATCCACAGCGGTCGCGCGCTGCGCGGGAGACGTGGAACTCGTTGACGAGTGGCCGGTGGTTCACGGTGTTCTCCGTCGAGACGCTGCACGTCGCCGTTGGCCGTCGCGGGTCGCGACGAACGCTGTTCGTGCGTCGCTGCGAGCAACCCGCGGGGGCTGTGCGTATGCGTGAGTGTAGCAGCACGGCTGCCTGTCGCGCGCACGGGCTTCTGGCGCAGCAAGATGCGTCTGCGGGGTGCTGCCCCGGTGAGGCACTGTGGAAAGCGCACGACACGCCGTGCTCGTGAGTCGTGGGCGCGTGCTGCAGAATTCACAGCCGCGATCCCACGAGAGCACGGCGTCGGCAACCGCGTGCGAGGCGTGGCGTTCGCGCGCCGCGTTGCAGTCGTCGGTGAGGCGAACATCGTTCGTCCGCGCCGCGCACCCGGGAATTCGCTTGAGCGTGCATTCGCGCGTCCCGCAGACTTCTCTCGCGCCACCTTCGCCTGCTCGATCCCTCGTCACTCGTTGCCCGCGTCCACCCCCGCACTTCAGCCGCTTCGCCGCCCGCACCGCCGTCTCCCCGACGTGGCCCTTGCGGTCCGTCGGTGAGGGGTCCGGACGACGTGCGGCGGTCGGGCGGATCGTGCCGTGGTCGCCGTGTACGTGGGATTGGCCAGCGCGAACTCGCCCGCTCGAGGTGCGCTCGCGCCGGCAACGTTCCGGCTTCCACCGACGAAGGAGACCAACGATGGTCGCCATCGCCCCTCTGCACACGCCGCCAGAGATCGTCCACCACCTTGACCGCTTTGTCATCGCACAGGATGCCGCCAAACGGCGCTTGGCGATGGCGGTCTACAATCACTACATGGGCTTGCGTCATCGCGAGCTCAAAGGTGCCGGCGGCCAGGACTTCGGCCGCCAGCACTTGCTGCTGTTGGGCCCCACGGGCGTTGGCAAGACGCTCATGGTGAAGACGCTGGGTGCCTACCTCGGCGTTCCGGTGGCGTTCACGGCCGCGACCACGCTGGTCGAGACCGGGTACATCGGCGCGCCGGTCGAGAGCATCTTCCTGGCCTTGCTCGAACGTGCGGGCGGCGACCCGCGCGTGGCGGAGCATGGCATCGTGTACCTGGATGAGTTCGACAAGCTGAAGCGCGCTCGCGACATCGGGCGGGATGTCTCGGGCGAGGGCGTGCAGAACGGCCTGCTGACGCTGCTCGACGGCCGCATCGTGCGCCTGCGCTACAAAGAGAGCGATGTCGCGCTCGACACGTCGCGGATCCTGTTCCTGTTCACCGGTGCCTTCGCCGGGCTCGCCGACCTCGTGCGCGCCAGGCTCGCCAAGCATGCCCGTCCGGCGCTCGGGTTCAACGGCACGGGTGTTCGGCGCCAGGCGCTGCGCGATGACGAACTGCTGGCGCAAGCAGTGAGCGACGACCTGATCGCGTTCGGGTTCATCCCGGAACTGGTGGCGCGCTTCGGGGACATCGTGAAGCTGCACGCGCTCACCGGCGCCGACCTGGAGCGCGTGCTCTGTGACCTGCCGCACTCGCCGCTCGCGATGAAGCGCGCCTTCTTCGAACTGCACGGCGTTCGCGTCGAGGTCGACGACGACGCGCGTGCGGCACTCGTCGAGCGCGCGCAGGCTCAGGGCCTGGGGGCGCGCATGCTGCACCGTGTGGTGCGGGACGCGTTCGCCCCGGTGGAATACGAGCTGGCGAGCCTGCCCGGCCGCGGCTTCGGTGCGGTGCGGCTGACGCGCGGTGCGGTGACCGGGGAGTGCGATGCGGAGTTGATCCCGGCCCTCGAGCTGCCGGACTGGGAGCCGCCGTCGCCGTCGGCGGCGCAACTGCGGGAGGGCTCACTGCTGCGCGTGCCGCGGCCGCCGAGCATCGCCGAGCAGATTCGTGAACGCAGCCAGCGCCGGCAGGGGCCACCCGGCGGGCTGCCCGAACGCCGCAAGGCACCGCGTTCGTCGGAGGATGGTCCGACGTTGTTCGATTCACAGCCGTGACGCACGCAGCATGGCCCCGGCACGCACGCGCCGGGGCCGCGGGCGTGCCGGGGTGCGCACGGCCGCGGGCGTCAGAAGTGAACGACCTCGCGGGCGTCCAGTGTGCTGTCGGCAGGAGTGAACACTTGGGCTGCCGCTCCGCGCAGCGTCACGCGCAGTGTGGTGGCGTCCGGCACCTGTTCGGGCGG
Organism: bacterium; assembly: GCA_031360075.1. Taxonomy (GTDB): domain Bacteria; phylum Eisenbacteria; class RBG-16-71-46; order RBG-16-71-46; family RBG-16-71-46; genus JAIOPA01. The sequence goes on from JANMAX010000226.1 coordinate 27,791, forward strand.
CAGCCAGCCGTGGTCGGCCATCTTGCGCGCGATGTACGCCATCTGCGCGCGCGCCCACGGCCGCAACTCGCCGTGCGCATCGACACGCGTGCGCCAGCGGCTCGGGCTCGGCACCAGCACGGTGAGGAACAGCGCTTCGTCCACGGTCAGGTCGGCGGGGTCTCGGTCGAAGTAGAACCGCGACGCCTCGGCGGCGCCGTGCACGTCGGGGCCCCACTCGATGATGTTCAGGTAGATCTCGAGCAGGCGGTCCTTCGACAGCCCGGTCAGGTGCTCCAGCACCCAGGCCAGCACGACTTCCTGCCCCTTGCGCGACAGCGCCCGGCGGTGGCCGAGGAACAGGTTGCGTGCCAGTTGCATGGTCACCGTGCCGGCGCCGCGCTTGAACGACCCCGCGCGCAGGTTCGCCGCCATGGCCAGTTGGATGGCCTCGGTGTTGAAGCCGCGATGACGGTAGAAGCCGCCGTCCTCGTTGGTGAGCAGCGCGTAGCGCAGCAGGGGGCTGATGCGTTCGATGGGGCGGAAGTTGGGATTCGCAGCGGACAGGTCGCGGTACACGATGCCCTTGGGCACGTGGATCTCGGCTTGGAATGGCTCCGACAGCCGGCTCAGCCGCAAGCCGGTGTCGGAGTCGCCTAACTGCAGGCCGTGCGGGATGACGTCGGCGGTGAAGCGCGCGCTGTCGGGTTCGTCGACGTTGACGTCGAGACTCGCATGCCAGTCCCACGAGCCGCTCACCGCGAGGTCGGCGAGCGGTCCCAGCACGGCGCGCGGCAGACTGCGCTGCACGTCGTGGGCGGTCAGGCCATCCACTTCGAGTGCCAGACGCACGCGCGGCCCAGCGCGCGCCACTTCGCCCGATAACTTCATCTCGGCGCGACCCACGCTGACATGCGTGCCCTGGGCGACGCGAAGCACGCCGGCGCGGCGATCCTGCGTGATGCGGCCGTCCATCGTGAGCGCCAGCACGCCCCAGCCGCGTTCGTTCTGGGGCACGCGGACGCCAACGCGGCCGACCAAGCGGTCGTCCCGGTCCCATCGCAACGTCACGTCGAACGGGATGGCGCGCTCGCCGCTCAGCATGCCGGTGGCGGCGAACTGCAGGCCGTCCGCGCGATGCGTGAGCGTGACGGCGTCGAGGCGCGCGAACAGTGAATCACCACGCTGCAGTTGGAGCGCGCTCAGTCGCAGTTCGGGCAGGCGGCGCGCCGGCAGCAAGAGCGCGTCCGCCAACTGCTGGGCCGCGGCGCGAACACGCGGAGACGCCGGCCCGCCCCTGGGATCTTCGTCGGCCGCAGCGGTAGCCACGCCGTCCTCGTCTCCGCCCGACGCGGGCAGCGTGACATGCGCATCCTCGAGGACCAGCCGTGCAACGCGCGGGCGCAGGCTCAGGCCGCGGGGCCCGAGTGCCACGAGCACGTGCCGCGCGGTCACCACGGGGTCAGCGCTGGTCGTACGGTTCACCGACAGCCCGCGCACGTCGAGCGTCAGCGGCCACGAGAATGCCAGCCGGTCCCAGCGTGCCTCGAGCCCGCGTTCGCGCAGCTTGCCGCGCAATTGCGCGGCCGCGAGCGGTGCCAGCAACCACGGCAATGCGATGGCGAGCACGATCAATACGGCTGCGGCCGCGAGCGCGCGCTGGAGCGGGAGCGGAAAACGCGAGAAGGCCATGTGGGTCGCAGCCTACGCAGCGCCGCGAACGTGCGCCAGCGGAGGCGGGCCCGGCGCACGAACGAAGCAGGCCGCCCCGTGTGGGAGCGGCCTGCGGTTCGACCGGGAACCGGAGCGCGCGATCAACGCACCGGCGAGACGCGGGCAGCCTGCCAGTCGCGCCAGAGTTCGGGGGCTTCGGTCACGAACGACGTGTGCCGCGGCACCCAGCCCAGCGTGCGACGGGCCTTGGCCGACGACACCGACAGGTCGTTCAACAGCGCTTCACCATAGCCGCTGTGCGAACGCACGAGTTCTTCGGCGGACCATGACTCGGCGCGCGACTGGGTCGCCACGGCCACGGCATCGGCCAGTTCCTTGACGGTGTGGCGCGATTCGTCGGCGATCAGGAAGCGCTCGCCGCCGGCGCCGTGCTCGAGCGCCAGTGCGTACGCCTCGGCCAAGTCGTCGCGGTGGACCAAGCTCCAGTGCTGCGAACCGTCGCCCGGGAAGGTCACGGTGTGCGATTCGTGCGCCTCGGCGAACCAGCCGCCGAGGATGCCGCGATGCTCGCCGTACACCATGCCGGGCCGCAGGATCACCACGTTGACGTCGTGCGCCGACAGGTCGAGCGCGATCTCCTCGTGCGCGGCGCGCCACTGCACGATGTCGAGCGGGGCGAGCGGCGTGGTCTCGTCGGCGATGCCGTTGGCGCCATGCCCATGCACCCAGATGCCGCTCGTGTACAGGACGCGGCGCACACGGCCATCGAGCGCGGCATGGCGCAGCGCTTCGAGTGCGGCGTGGTCAACGTCGGCCGCACCGTTCTCGGAATCGAACGCGCAGTGAACGGCTGCGTCGCAGTTCTGCAATACACCGCGCCAGTCGTCGTCACCGGCCAGGTTACCCAGGACGGGCGACACACCCATGGCGGCTAGTGCCTTGGCGTTGTCACGGCTGCGCGTGAGCCCGAACACCTGGTGGCCATTGCGTGCGAGACGTGCCGCGACGGCGGCTCCGATGTAACCCGTGGCTCCGGTGACGAAGATGCGCTCTTTCATGGTCCTGTTCCCTCAGGCCCCGTGCCGTGGCGGTGTGAGCACCGTTCCGGTTTTGTCATCCCGTTCTGTTTTCGGCTTCGCGGGTGCGGGCTTGAGTCCGTTGTTGGGGAGTGTGTCCGTGTTGCTGATGGACTAACGCCTCGGATGCAGCGCTATTCCCCTGCGACCGTCAGGTCTGGGTGAATCCGCCCACGGCGTCACACGCGCGCGGGATGCGCGTGGAAAAGGAGCCGGAGAACGCTCGGCGCGGTCGGCAAGTGGTACCCGGGCGCGAGCCGCGAGTTCGGCATTGTTAGGCTCCCATGCCTGCAGTGGGATGGCCGATCGACTACGGATCTCCGCAGGTGGCTGAGCAGCAGACCGGCCGACTCAAGCCTGTCGCCGGCTCGAACCATCGAGATGCCCACACGGGCCCGTGATCAGCGCCCATCACCCGACAGCCGATGAATCACACGCTCAAGCCCGGATCGAGCTTGGACGCACGTGGGGTCATCACCCATTGCGGATCGGTACCACGCGTAGGCATCCAGGGGGAAGCCTCAGACCTCGAGGATCTGCCCATGCAATGCGCGGATCAAGGCTCGTGCTTGGGCGGTGTTGGTCTCGACCTCGGCGGTGTCGAGTTCCGAGATAGCCGCTCTGATCAGTGCGATTCGTTGAAGGCTCACGGATGTCTCAGCGCCACCAACGCCAGCGCGCTCGGTTGGCCGCGAGGCTTTATCCAACGACCGGATCGCGAGTAGCGCTCGGTAGTGCCAACGCCGAGGTTGGAGGTCCGCGCGAATCAGCCGAAGGCGGAGCTCGGATTCGGTCAACGAGGAGTCTGGTTCGACCAGCGGTTTTGGGGAGATCGCCCCTCGCGATGGTCCTGATGCGACCGAGTCAGCGGCCACCGGTTCGGCTTGACGCGCCTTCACAAGCGCTGGGGCGACCAAAAGCAACAGCCCGAGCAGGTGCGACGCGGGCATCGCGAGCTGGCCGGAGCGATGACGCGCCCGCCCTGATCCGCCTGCATTCATCGGTGGACTCTGGGCCATACCTGAAGGGTCATCTCGCAGTTCCCACACGCCTTGCACGGACTCTCAAGAGGGACGTTCCCGGGGGAACGAGAACGGCGGTCGCGGCCTCGGTCAGTGAGACCCCAGTCGTCAGCGACCCCGCCACATGGAACCCCGAAGGCAGTCGCAATAGAGTAGGAACTGGTACGGGAGTCCATTGCCAGACAAAGGTGTCCCCTCGCCGCTCGAGCTCCATGGAAATCCTGCCCCATCGGGTGGGTGCGTGACGCACGCTGGAATGGCTCCACCATTTCAGTGGGGTTCCCAACGTCAACATGAGCGTGTCGCTATCATCGAAGACGAGCAAGTTCCGAATCAGTGACACGAGTGCGGCCGCGGTGGTCGCGTGCGGAGGGAAGTTCAGGCCATATGTCAGGCTGTCACTCGCAAATACTTCGGGCCCGCCCCCGCTGGCGGTCCGCCAGGTCAGCAGCGCTTGGAGGGTCTCCCCGGCGTGCTCCGGGAATCCACGCAGCAGTTCGGTCTGAGCGACATCTGCGGCAAGGTATGTGTGCACTGTGTCGTTGGCACCGTACCGAACCAGCCCGGGAATCGGGCTACGAGCACGAGCTGACTCGATTGTGGCGATCACTCTGGGGTCGTCTTGGGAAAGCACGCGGCAGGGGTAGGCGACAGACAGGTTTCCCCAATCCTCGCCGATGCCTTCCCATGTCGGCGGCACGCGTAGCCACCCACCACCATCAAGCGCATGTTCGAAGCGCGTCCGATAGGCATCGCGAGACCGAGCGACCTCTCGGGCAAGAACTTGCCTGCCTTCCGCTGCAAGGAGTCTTCCCAAGGCCTCGTACCCGGCGATGGCCCATGCATCCGCTCCGACAATCGATCCGACCCCATTCTGCAGCTCGTTGTCTCGCGGCTCGCAGGGGGGGGAGGAGACCGCCGAACTTCATCCCCAGGAGTTGAGTGGCGGTTCGTTCGGACTCGGACCACCGCCAAGCGGCCAGCCCGGCGTCGGTGATTGCGCGTAGGTCAGCGGCCGGACCGGGCCGAAGACAAACCTGCCCCATTGCCCAGAGCACATGACCCGTTCCGTCGAGTTGGCCTCGCTGGCTCATGAATGGCCCTTGCGGCCATTTGTAGGCGAGGAACCCTCGCACGATCCGGCGCGCAATGTCCGTGTGGCCCGCAACCGCAAGCGAACTCGCGCAACGAGAGCCGTCTCTCAGCCATACATCCCGGTATTGGAAGGGATTTCCAATCGGGACCGTGTGCCCGTTTCGGAGTTGCGTGCAACCCAAGAGCACGCTGACTGAGGAGCGGAACGCGGCGACGGTCTGGGAGTCCGGGATGTCCAGCGTCAATCCGCTGTCGAGTGCCGCCGCCCAGCGCTGGATTGCGCGCTGCGTGGCCACTTCATGCGATTGCCTGGCGATTCTGCGCAGCGCTTCCGAACTCTCGGCGTATGCCGGTATCAGGAAGCGAAGCCGCGCTGTCTTTCCGGGCGCGAGTTGGAACGTGCCCGCCGAAGTATCGCTTCCGCCTTGTTGGCGGAGACCGTGTGCGAGGGCGCGCGGATCGTCTGTCGCCCATTGAGGCGACCAACCCGTGTTCGACCTGGCGTCCGGTGCCGCGAACCCCAGCCGCGACCGATTCGGGTCGAAGCTCGCACCGATCCTCACGAGGTGCGTGCGGTTATCAAAGTTGGAGGCGCTCACTTGGATGCTTGCGGCTGGGGCGGCAAGCGCTGAGTCGGGCATCAGGACGGCGCTCAATTGGAAACGAACGCCGCCCACGCCCTGATCCAAGAGTGCCAGAGGTACGCCGGGCGAAACGTACCTGATGCTACCCGGCGCGCTTGGAGGGAGGCCGTCACTCGTCATGGAAATGACGGTGCTCCACTCCCCGTTGTCGATGTCGCCTGGCGCGCGGAGAAAGAATGACCGGCTTGCACCCGGCTCGTAGAGGGCTGCGGTGCTGGGCGTGAATGGTTCCCGCTGGGAAGGAAGCGACTGCGGCGGAGGGAGCCGACTGCCGCTGGCGGCGGATACACCGGCCGACAGCGGCAGAAACGCGAGCATCATCGCCAGGAACGTGTGGGCCGGGCCGCCGCGAGTTCCCCATCCGTTCCGGATGCGATGATGCGCTTGCCACCAACGACCAAGCTGCATCGCGTTCATCGGCCTGCGGCTTCCCGCGAGGACAATGCCCAGTTTCTCCGCGCCGGCGTGCGGCGCGGCCTACGGCAGGAGGGTGACCGTGCGCGTACGGACGTCGCCATCAGCACTCAGTCGGACGAAGTAGCACCCCGGTCGTAGTCCCGCGCTGCTCAGCTGCACCTCGTGGTCTCCCGCCAACCGCGGCGACCCGTCGAGCAACGTGCGCACCCGCCGGCCCATCACATCGAACAGTGAAAGCTCCACTTCCGCGGAGTGCCGCAGAGCGAAGTGCACGACACCTTCCGTGCGGCAGGGGTTCGTCGTGTCGAGTGTCGCAATGCTGCCGGCCGTCCTCGTGCCGCCCGGGTTCTGCCCGATGCTCGCCAGGCTCAACGCAGCCACCAGGCTGACCGCGGTGCTGCCCATCCGCACGAACCCTCCCCCGGGGTAGAGCCGTCGGTCGTCCGCAGCGAGGGAGAAGATGTTGCCATCGGGGTCGGGGGCCCAGGGCAGCACTCTGCCATCGTCCGCCGCCAGCGCGGCCAGATAGTGACGGACCTGATCGCCGACGTGAAGAAAATCGCCACCCGCATAGACCACGCCCTTCCGCACCACGATCTGGCGGGGCTCGGCATCGACATCAGCGCGGAAGGCCGTCGCAGCACCCGTGCGCCGGGACACAGCCCCCAATCCCGCACGCGGCTGGCCACCCAGACGAGTCATGAATCCGGCCGCGTACACCGTCGTGTCCTGGACCGCGAGGCAGTCGATGAAGCTGTCGGCCCCGGGGTCCCATGCGGTAGCGAGTCCGGTGACGGGGTCCAGCTCGGCGATGTGTGCCCTCGGCACTCCCGCGATGCCGGAGAACCATCCGCCCACATACACCGAGCCCCGATCGCGGACGATGCTCTTCACGGCATCGTTCGGCCCGGGGTTCCAGCCCGTCGCGGCTCCGCTCGTGAGACCCACCTCGGCAAGGTTGGAGCGCGCTGCGCCGCCGATGCCGCTGAACAGTCCGCCCAGGTAGGCGGTCGTGTCCCCGAACGCGACCGTCCACACGGGTCCGTTCGACTGGGGTGCCCACGGCGTCACGGCGCCGGTTGCGGAGTCCACCGCGGCGGCACCGAACCGGGTCTGGCCACCCATCTGCGTGAACTCGCCCACGACGTACACCGTCCCTTGCCGGGCCGCAATCGCCACCGCCTGACCGTTCGGGTTCGGGTCCCACGCTGTCACCTGACCGGTGTTGAGGTCGAACGCAGCCAGTCCGTGCCGCGGCACGGTGGGACCCATGCTCGTGAAGTACCCGCCCACGTAGGTGACGCCACCGCTCGATGCGAGCGAGGCGACGTCGAGGTTGGGCTTCGGGTCCCAGGGCAGCCTCGCCCCGGTCTCGATGTCGATCGCACCGCACCAGCGGAAGGGTTCGTATCCGAGCGAATCGAGCAGGCCGGCGACGTAGAGCGTGGTTCCGTTCAAGGCCATGGAACTGACGAATGGGATGACGAACGGAGGCACGTTGCCCATCCCCGGGTCCCAAGAGGTCGCCAAGCCACTGCGTGCATCCACGGCGGCGAGCGCCGGCCGCACGGCATCGCCGACTCGATTGAACGATCCGCCGATCAGCAGATCGTCACCCCGTAGGAGCATGCTGAAGATGCGATGCCCTCCATCCGGGGTGTACTTCGGCGGGACTCTCCCAACGTGGGCGTCCCAATCCAGAAGTCGCCCCGTCCGGGAATCGAACGCCGCTAGATTGCTGCGCACGACGATGCTGTCAGGGATCGCGCCCTGGAAGGTGACGAAATCTCCAGCCACGAAGAGCGTGTCGCCCCGAGTTGCGAAAGCTCGCACATGCCCCAACGGGTCGGGCTCGGGGTCCCACGACGTTACTGCCCCAGTAGTCGCGTCCACAGAGGCGAGGTTGTTCCGCATGCGCCCTCCGACGAGAATGAAATCTCCGCCGAGATAGACTGTGCGGCCGACCACGCAGATAGCTGTCACGCGGCCATACACGTCAGTCGCCCATTCTCTGGCCTCGCCCGTCTCGAGCTCTAGCGCTGCAACGAAGGGGCGCTGGCGATTCCCAATGTTCCGGAAGTCCCCGCCTACGTAGAGCGTTCGCCCGGAAAGACAAAGCGCACTAACTACACCATCCGGGTCCGGCGCCCACGCGTCCACGCGCCCGCTCGCGAAGATGTGGGCTAGATTCGACCGCGGGACCGAGCCGACGCCGCCGAACTCGCCCCCGATGTACCAACCCCCTCGGCCATCCGGGATGGCGACGTTGACCAGGCCCGCGACCCGCGGGCTGTGCGCGCTCAGCGCTCCCGTCACCCCGTCCGTGATCGCGCCCCCGCCCACGACGGGGGACGCGCTCACGAAGTTGCCACCCACGTAGAGGGTGTTCCCCGTCACCGCCGTCGCCGAGACCGCCGCGTAGGGCGTGACGCCCCAGAGGTTCTGGTCGACCTCCTGTGCCCGCAAAGTCGAGGGCACCTCGGAAGCCGCGATCAGAATGAGCATCCGTGGGAGCATCGAATGCCACCGCAGGCCAGCGGCGAAGTGTTTCAGGTCTGTGGACCGCACGGCAGCCGCTCCTTCATCGGACGATCGGCAACGGGTTCACACGCGCCCCCCCGTCGAACGTGAGTCGCGCATAGTACATCCCTGACGGGACGGGGGCTCCGGAGTTCCCCCGTGTGTCCCAAGTGACGGTGGTTGCCCCGGCTGGAACGAGCTCGTCCATCACGGTGCGCTCCGTCCGACCCAGAAGGTCGTACACGCTTAACTTGACCTTCATCGCTGTTGGCACCGTGATCTGCCAGCTCACACGATTGGAGCGTGGTCGGAATTCGACGCACCTTACACCCACTTGCGCCGTGGGGCTGTCTACAGAGTTGATCACGGAGACCGTGCCAACGCTCAGTCCGAAGTCGCGGGGGCCCGTCCAGTTCAGCTTGGCGATGGCGATGCCCTGCACCAGATGGGGGCCATTGCTGTAGTTCGGGTTCCCGGAGAACACATGCGGCACGCCCTGCGAGGTGAAGCCGGCGAGGTACTCCGTGTTGTTCGGGCCTTTGAGATACTCGGTGCCCTGCCACCCCCAGACGGTGGAGTCACTCGGTCCACCGTTAGTGTAGTTCCAGAGCCGAGTGGGGGGCGTGATCCACCCCGCTGTGTCCCCGGCCGCTTTTCCAGGGGTCTGCTTCTCGAAGACCGAGTTGAAATTCCCTGCCCCACCTGGATTACTGAACATCAGAAGCCATCCGGGCGGCGAGCCGTGGTCTGGGAACACCATCGGGCCCTCGATTTCACTGATGTTGCCGTTCTGCGAAGCAAGTGTGCTGGTGTAGTGCCCGACGTGAGTCCATCGGTTGAGTTTGCCCGGCACGATGTTCCGCAGCAAACCAGCCGCCTGAGATGTAATGGCAGTCGGTGTCGCCGTCGCACTGTCGATTGCTGTGTAGACCATGAAGTAGACGCCAGCAGTGTCCGGGTTCGCGAACACATACGGATCACGGCAGTTGCGGGCGCCCGCTGGCCGTCTAGACATCCATGAATTGCTGAGCACCGTCCAGACAGGGGCATCGTGCCTATCCCACTGCGTGTTGCATGTGTCCAAGTCCCTCGTCGTCGCGTAGCCGATCGTCTGTTCATTGTTCCTGTCGACGCCGGTGTAGAACATGAACGTGCTGTCGCTCGGACCATCGCCGGTCTTGATGATCGAAGGCGCCCAGACATGCTCTCTATCCCAGCGCGTGAGGTCCGAGCCGAACTCACGGAAACCATACAGAAACGCAGTGGTGTCCACCGTCCAGTGC
>JANMAX010000239.1:0-19470 GCA_031360075.1 bacterium
TACGTGCTGGAGCGGCCACCATCGCTCGCGCGCAACTTGGCCAGGTGTGGTCGGTTGTGCCCGATGTTGCTCACACGTACCACCCGGTCGATGGGGCTCAAAATCCGAAGTTGCGCAAGCAACGTGGGGGTTCGACCCCCCCTCCGGCACCATGATCTCCCCCGGAAGCACTGGCCCGCGCCGTCGGCGGAATTCGGCCAGGTGCCGATGCGAGTCAGCCGCGCGTGGGATCGCGGGGCGAGGCTGCACAACGGGTCCTCACGGTGTCGTCGCCGATCGCGCCCGCAAGCCGACATCTCGCGGCAACGCCGAGCGCGCCAGACCGCTGCTTCCGGACTCGGACCACACGCGTTCAAACGCGCTGTTGTGTCTCAAGGAACGAAACAGTGCGCCGCGGAGCGCAAGGATCCTGATCCTGCGTCGAACACCTCCAGTGGTCGCGATGAGCCGCAGCGCGCGTCGAGAGAGCCGACCACACCATGCGCGCGAGCGATCAATGTTGGCTGCGATCGAACACGGCAATCCGATGCCGCCGACTCTGCAGTCGGATCGCAGCGGACACTGCTCCCACACACGATTGCGAAATCACCACTCCTGTTCAGTTGGTTCTTGATTTTAGTTTCGAAGTGGCTTTAGCTTGATGGACGCCCTGCGAGCGACTGCATGTCTTGTGCAAGACGTGCATCACACCCACGGAGGTTCGCAGTGCACACCAGGCCCAAGAAGCTCGTGCTATGCCTTGCCGTCGCGCTGTGTCTGGCGCCCCTCGCGATGATCTACAATCGTGTGCACAGCGCTGAGCTTGTGTACGATCCATCCCACGAGCCCATCCGGGGCAGCGAAGCGGCCCGTGTCGCGACCGCCCCCGGGGTGCCCCCGCCGATCAACCGCAACTACGCCACGCGCGTGATCCTCGAGGTCGAGGTGCGGGAGCATGTCCAGACGCTCGCCGACGGCGTGCAGTACATGTACTGGTCGTTGGGCGATGAGACTCCGGCGAAGTTCATCCGTGTGCGCGAAGGCGATCTGGTCGAAACGCACTTCAGCAACCATCCCGACAACCAATTGGCGCACAACATCGACTTCCATGGCGCCACCGGACCGGGCGGCGGCGGCGAAGCGTCGTTCGTCGCGCCGGGCCACTCGGCGGTGTTCACGTGGCGCGCCATGCGGCCGGGGCTCTATCTCTACCACTGCGTCGCGGCGCCGGCCGGTGTGCACATCTCGAACGGCATGTACGGACTCATCCTCGTGGAGCCTCACGAGGGGATGCCGAAGGTGGACCGCGAGTTCTACGTATGCCAGGGCGAGTTCTACACCCATGGCGCGTTTGGCGAACCCGGGCTGCAGACCTTCTCCCAGGAGAAGGCGCTCAAGGAAGAGCCCGAGTATGTGGTGTTCAACGGCCACGTCGGCGCACTCATGGGCGACCAGGCGCTCAAGGCGCACGCGGGCGAACGCATCCGACTTTACCTCGGGAACGCCGGGCCCTCGCTCGTGTCCTCGTTCCACATCGTCGGCGAGATCTTCGACAAGGTTTACGGTGAGGGCGGCATCGACGCGAACCAGCACAATGTCCAGACCACACTGGTACCGGTGGGCGGTTCGGCGATGGCGGAGTTCAAGGTCGACGTGCCCGGGCAGTACACGCTCGTCGACCACTCCATGTTCCGCGCATTCAACAAGGGCTGCATGGGGCAACTCGTGGTCGATGGCGCGGACAACCCGGCGGTCTTCTCGGGCCAGACTTCGCTCCAGGCGTACGACCCCGGTACCCACCTCGACCGCGGTACGCAAGCCACACATGTGAGCACGCCCATGTCCATGCCCGAACTCATGGCGGAGGGCGGCCGAGTCTACTCCGGCATCTGCAGCAACTGCCATCAGCTCGACGGCAAAGGACTGCCGGGCGTGTTCCCGCCACTCGCGCACTCCGACTTCCTCATGGCGGACAAGCAGCGCGCTTTGGGCGTGCTGATGCACGGATTGAAGGGCAAGGTCGTGGTGAACGGCCAGACCTTCGACTCCGAGATGCCCCAGTTCCCGCTCACCGACGCAGAGATCGCCGGAGCCCTGACTTATGTGCGGAACAGTTGGGGCAACAAGGGAGAATCCGTCTCGGTCGCGGAAGTCTCGGCCCTGCGTATGAGCCAGAAGCGCCGGGCCAGTCCGGCGCTCGCGGCGAACGAGGGGCATGCGGCCAAGCGCGCCGGCGTGACTCGCGGCGGCGAGCGGAAGTGAGCCGCGCACCGTGGAAGCACACGGGGCTCGGGCGTGTCGTCCTCGGTCTGGTGGTCAGCACCATCCTGCTGGCCACCGGGCCGATGCCTGCCGCCCGTGCCCGCCCGGGGGATCCGGAGATGGTACGTGTGCAGGGCGGCGCGTATCGACCGTTCTTCCGGGGCCGCAAGGGCGCTCCGCCGATTCGGGTCGCCACGTTCCTGCTCGATCGTGCGCCCATCACACGGGTCCAGTTCGCTGTGTTCCTGGCGCACGAGGCTCGCTGGCGCAAGTCCCGGGTGTCGGCATTGTTCGCCGAGCGCGGGTACCTGGAGGGCTGGACGGCCAACCGCCCGCCCGCAGCGCAGGAGCACGCTCCGATGTCGAACGTGTCGTGGTTCGCCGCCAAGGCATACTGCGAGTGTGAAGGTAGGCGACTGCCGACGCAGGCCGAATGGGAATGGGCGGCCGCAGGCGAACGAGCCGGCGCCTCGGCCGTCCGTTTTGCCAGCGCTGGCCACTCACCGCAGGGCGCCGGAGCGCGCGGCGCAGCCCACTTCGCGATCGGACACCCCGGTGCGTCGGGGCTCGGATCCGGCGAGGTCTGGGAGTGGACCGAGGACTTCGATACCCCGCTCGTGTCGAACCCGTCCCCGGATGAGCCCTCCTCGAGCCTGTTCTGTGGCGACGGCTTCCGGGCGACCAATGCCCGAGATTACGCCGGCTTCCTGAGGTTCTCGTTCCGCAGCAGTCTCAGGGCCCGTTACGCGCTCCGGAACCTCGGATTCCGATGTGCGCGAACACTTCCACGAGGTGAGCAGTGAGACTCGGCCCGTGTTGTGGAGCGCTGATCGCAGGGGCCGTGGTGCTGATCGCCGGAGCCTCGCGCCTGGAACGCCCCGGTGGCGTGCTGTACCGCCCCGCGCCTGCCGCCACGGTCGCGAACAGCCCGGAGGATGCGAGCGGTCGCTCGCTCCACCAGCTCCGCTCGGTCTGGACCGACGACCGTGGAGATCGCATCACGCTCCGCGACCTGCGCGGGTCCACGCAGGTGCTGGCCATGGTGTTCACGCGCTGCCCGAGATCGTGCCCGACGCTCATCCACGACCTGAAGCACATCGATGCCGCCATGCCGGCGGGAGTCCGTGCCCGTACGCGGTTCGTCCTGGTCACCATCGATCCCCTTCACGACACCGCCGCCGTGTTGCGTGAGTTCCGCGGGCACATGGCTCTCGACGAGCGTCGCTGGACGCTACTGCGCGGCAGCGAGTCCGACACCCGTGAGCTGGCCGCCGTCCTGGGGCTCGCCTACGGCAAGGGCAACGGCGTCGACTACACGCACTCCAGCCTGGTCACGGTGCTCGATCCCGGCGGAGTGGTCACTCATCAGCAGACCTCCGTCGGGACGGATCCGGCGCGCATGCTCGCCGCGATCGAGGGCGGTTCGCCGCACTGAATGGCGGACCCTGCTTCCGCCGCGCGTGCCACGCTCGTGCCAAGCCGCGCGGGACACAGGCTGGTGGGTGATAGCCCGCACATCCGCCTGAACCATCGACGGCGGCGCCGGAAGCGTCCGAGAGGAGTTCCGGACCCATACCGCGCCGAAGCTGGCCATGGGGCTGGGACCGCCGGGATGTTCGGCTGCCGGAATGGCAGCACTTCCACCAACCGTGCTGGTCCCCACAGCTGTGCTCCCGGGGCGCGAGGACACGCCCCCCGGACGGCACCATCGCACGGCGAGGCGGACGCCCGGTCCGGTTCTGCTTCCACTCCCCTCGGGGGCATAGTAGTATTGGGACCACGATGGTTTCCGCACCTCGGGCCAAACATCCCCCGCTAGGAGTTCGCTACTATGTTCGCTGGATACGCACGACTCGCCGTTGCGACACTTTGTGCCTTGGCTGTGCATGCCCCGATCGTCTCCGCCGCCGTCCTCGATACGCCGAACCTTGAGGGTGTCGTCGTCGGTCGCACGTCGATCTCGGTGGTCGTCACCGCCGGTCCGTCAGGAGCGCCGCAGGGCTTCACCGTCGAATGGCTGCTCGCGTCCACCTACGATGCACTCGGCGGCTGGCCGGCAGCCAACGATGTCAGCCTGCTCAAGGCGGATTTCCGCGGCGTGCCGACGCTCAACATCCAGGATGGCACCGACAACTACAGCCTCACGAGCTCCGATTTCGCCGGAGTCCAGATCGGGGATCTGTTCGACGAAACCGGCGTGATCACCCAGCAGCTCGGTGAGCTCGCCGAGGGAACGACCTACGTGGTGCGCGTGCGTGCGAATGCCTCCGGCAGCGAATCGGCCAGCGGCCCGTCGGCGACCATCCGGATCAAGACGCTCGCGCGCCTGCTCCAGGATTGCACCTTCACTCAGGGCTACTGGAAGAATCACCCGGAGGCATGGCCGGTCGGCAGCCTGACGCTGGGGACCGTGACCTATACGGCGGCGCAGCTGATGCTGATCTTCAACCAGCCCGCCGCGGGCAACGGGATGATCTCGCTGGCCCACCAGCTGATCGCGACCAAGCTGAACATCGCCCAGGGTGCCACCGCGCCTGCGGGCGTGCTCGCCGCGATCGCGTCGGCCGATGCTCTCATCGGCGGGTTGGTCGTTCCCCCGATCGGCGCCGGTTCGCTGAGCCCCGCCTCCACGAGCGCCCTGACGACCACGCTCGACAACTTCAACCAGGGCATCACCGGGCCCGGTCACTGCGGCACGGTCCCGACCAAGACGCCGACCTGGGGTGCGCTCAAGGCACTGTATCGGTAGACCGACGCTGGCAGTTCGACGACGCCCGCTCCGGCTCCCCGGGGCGGGCGTTCGTGCATCGTGGTCGGGGGGAGTCAGCGCCGCCCGTGGTTCGAGCTGTTGCAGCCCTCGGGAACGCGGTCCGAGGGACCGGGCTTCTCCCCCACCAGCGCCACTCCTGCACCGCTCAGTGGCCGCGCCGGATTGTCCCCGGCCACCAGTTCCAACGCCCGGCCAGTTGCAGCAGCGCCGGCCCGATCACCATGCGCACGAGCGTGGCGTCGATCAGCACCGCGACCGCGAGCGCGAAGCCCAGCATCTTCGTGATCAGGAAGTCGCCAAGCGTGAACGCGGTGAACACCACCAGCATGATGGCCGCCGCACTGGTGATCACCTGTGCCGTGGTGCCGAGCGCCTCGATGATCGCCTCGCGGTCGTTCATGCCGCCGAGACGGCACTCCCGCACGCGCGTCATCAGGAACACCTCGTAGTCCATGCTGAGCCCGAACACGATGCAGAACACCATCACGGGCAGCGACGAGAACACCGCGCCGAGCGGCTCGGTCAGTCCGAACGCGTCCGCGCCGTGGCCCTGCTGGAACACCAGCACCACCGCGCCGAACGTCGCGGCCACGGTCAGCAGGTTCAGCACGATGGCCTTGAGCGGCACCAGCACCGAGCGGAATCCCAGGAACAACGCGATCAAGGTCCCGCCCACGACCAGCAGGACCACCTGCCAGAACCGGCCCGAGACGGCGTCCTGGTAATCGGCGTTGAACGCCGGCAGTCCGCCGACCCGCGTGCGCAGTCCCGGCACGCCAACGCGTGTCGCAGCGCTCGCGCGCAGCTCGCGGGCCAGCGCGACGGCCTGCTCGGGCGTGGTGGCGTCGCGCGGCATCAACTCGAGCAATGCCATGCGGCCATCGGCGCTCACCAGACCGCGCATGGCCGGCGGCGCGAAGCCTTCCGGAAGCGTCACCCACTCGGCCCACTCGACATGCGCCGCTCGGGCAACGGTGAACACCGACCTCACGCGCTCGATGCGCGCGTCATTGCACAGCTCGCCCGCGAAGCGGGCCAGTGCCTGCCAGTCCCGCGCCCGCTGCGCCGGCGTGGCCTCCGGGAACTCGACCACGACGCGGATCGACTGCACGATGCCGCGACGGCCCATGGCGTGCAGGTCGTCGAGCGCGCGCACCGACTCCATCGAGGCCGGCAGCCAGTTGCCTCGCGGCAGGCCGGTGCGCAACAGCGGTGCCCGTGAGGCGAGCAGCATCAACGGCAGCGCGCCCAGGAACAACGCCAGCCACGGCCGCGCGGTGACCCACCGCCCCCAGCGCCGCCAGTGCTCCGAGCCCGTGTCCTGCGTGCGCGGCCGCCACAGCCGGCCCCAGTCCACGCGCGTTCCCAAGGCGGCGAGCACGCCGGGCAAGAGCGTCGTCGCCAGCAGTGCCGAGACGGTGACCACGAGCAGACCACCCACGGCGATGGCGCGCATCTCGTTCAGTGGCACGGTGAGCAGCACCGCGAAGCCGAGTGCGACCGCGGCGGCGGACAACAGGATGGTGTGGCCGGCATGGCGCGCCGAATCCTCGGCCGCCTGTTCGGGTGCGATGCCGGCAGCCAGCCCTTCGCGGAAGCGGCTGACCATGAGCAGCGCGTAATCGATGCCGAGTCCCAGACCGAGCATGGCCACGACGCTCTGGAGCAGGATCGACACCGGCCAGAAGCGCGCCACGATGGCCGCCGCCCCAAGCGTGATGGCGATCGCCAGTGCCCCCGAGAGGACCGGGAGGAGTGCCGCGACCAGTGCGCCGAACGCGATCAGCAGGCACAGCGCGGTCCACGGCAGCGCGCGGTGTTCGGCGGCGGTGACATCAACATTGCTGGTGCGGCGCAAGTCGACGTTCAGCGCGGTCTCACCGGTCCAGCGCAACCTGGCCGCCGGGAAGTCCGCGCTCAGGCTGGCTTCGAGACCCCTGGTCAGCTGTCGGAGCCCGGGCAACAGCCGGTCGGGCGAGCCGCTGCCGGCCTCGAAGCCGACAAGCACCAAGGTCCCCTGCCCGCGCGGTGAGGTGAACATGCTGTCCGGGAAGTCCAGGTACGAGAACACCCCGGCCACCGCGTCGGCGTCGCGCAGCGTCTCGACGATACGGCGCAACGCCGCTGCACCGCGCGGTTGCTCGGGTGACGGGATGCCGGTGATCACCAGTACCCCATAGTGCGCGTATTTAGACGCCAGCGGTCCGGCGAGCAACTGCTCGACCTCGCCCGACTCGGTGCCACGGATGTGCGCGCCGGTGTCGAGCACCTGCGCGATGCGGCTGGCCTGTGGCACCAGCAGGGCAGCGAGGACGATCCATGCGAGCGCGATCCAGCCGCGAGCGCGCACCAGCACGCGCGACAGCGGCACGCGCCCGGGCTCGCGCGGCGGACTCGTCACCGGTGCTCCGCGACGATGGCGCACGAACTCACGCCACCGCCGACCGCCGCCATCAGGTAGCGCTGGCCGGGTGCGAGGCTCGCAAACGACTTCGCCATCGCCACCGCGAACGTCGGCGAGCCCATGTTGCCGTGGTCGTGCACGACACGCGGGATGCTCGCGGGGACCAGCCCCGCGTCGTGAACCAGTGATTCGACCTGCGTCACGTGCGTCTGATGCAGGAAGCTCTGCGTCAGGCCACTCGCAGGCGTGCCGGAGGCCGCCATCGAGTCACGCACCAGCTCGCGCCAGCTCCGGTGCACGAACTCAGGCACCGCCTGCGTGTCGGCGAACTCGTAGACATAGCGGGCGTCGGGCCCAGCCGGCGGGAACGGCATGCGCAGCACGAACGCACTCGCGAACTCGGGCGCCGTGCGGTGCAGCACGCTCAGGAAGCCCGGGCCCTCGGACTTCTCCAACAGCACACAGGCCGCGCCGTCCCCTACCGTGAGCAGGGCGCGCAGGTCCTCGGCCGGCGTCAGTTGCGACAGGTTCTCGGCCATCACCACGAGCACGCGCTCACAACCGGCCCCGATGAGCAGCGCGGCTTGCGCCAGGGCGAGCACGCCACTGCTGCAGCCGGCCTTCATGTCGGAGCACGACGCCCTGAACCCGAGCCGCTCGGCGAGCAGTGCCGCCTGGCAGTTGCTGGGGTTGGGATTGGATGTGCTCACGAACAGGAAGGCGTCGAGTTGGTCCAGCACGCCGGGCCGCCGCTCCCGCAATCGCTCGAGTGCTGAACGCGCCAGATCGAGCGCATTGCGCCGTGCCGGGTCCACGACCAGACCGGGCACCTGCGTCAGGTGCCGATGCTCGACGCCAAGCTCGCCCAGCAGCCGGCGCGAGACCGGCGACTCGAGCACACGCTCCCAGCGGCCGGGACACGCCAGTCGCAGCAGCGTGGCGGTGTCGTAGCGCGGCACGAGGCCGAAGTCGCAGGTCTCGACCTCCGCGATGCGCACTCCGGGGATGCTAAGCAGCATGGACACTCTCGATCTCGAACCGCTCGTGCAGGTCGAACTCGGTGGTGAGCCGCACCGGCTTGATCTGCGCGCTCGGGATCGGCGGTGCCCCGCATGTCTCATGCAGGTGCGCGGCGAGCTGACCGGGGGCGGTCACCACCACCTGCAGCGGTTCGAGCAACGCGTCCTCGCGTTCGAATGCGTAGCCCGTGGCGGCAGCCTGCAGCTGGCGTTCGAGCTCCGCGGCGAGCGCGGGCATGAAAACGTCGCGCGGCATGGCTTCCGCGCCGCCGAGTTCGGCGCCATCCAACAGCACGCGATAGCGCCGGTCGGAACACGGCACGAACAGGAAGTCGTGGAACCAGCGCCCGCACGCCCGGCTGGTCGCCTGCATGGCGTGCGTGACGTCCAGTTCGGTGAGCCGTTCGTTGCTCACCGACGTGCGCCGGCCCGCCTTCGAGACGAACTCGATCGTGGGTGTGCGGCCGGCGACTCCCACAACACGCACGATGTCCTCCATGTCGTAACGATAGAGCCCGCCGCTGTTCGTCACCACGATCTGGTACTCGCTGCCGAGCTCGAGTTGATCGGCGCGCAGTGCCCGCGACGCGCCGGACGCCCCCGGCGTGTCGCGCACGAACTCCATGAAGTTGGACGTGATCGCCAGCGGGCCGCCCGCTCGGTTCGGGTGGTCGGGAATCGCGAACACGCCTTCACTCGCCGAGACCGGGAACTCCAGGTGACCCGCGAGCCCGAACTCGGCGTCGAGTTCGTCCAGCGAATAGCCCATGTTCCCGCCCCGCCAGCACACCAGCATCGCGAGCGCCGGGAACAGCAGTGTGGTGGGCAGCCGGCCTTCGAGCTGCCACGCCGCGCGCAGGGCCTGAGCCAGCACCGGGTCTGGGCGCGTGCGGAACGTGCCGCGGACCGCCGACTCCCCGCGCACCCGGAGCGTGCCGGCCGCGACGTCCGCGCACAGCCGCTCGGCGTGCCGCTCGAGCGTCTGGCGCAGGTTGATCAGGTTGACCGGAGAGATCGCGCACAGCGCGCCGAGCCGGCGCTCCGATACCAGGATGCGGCCCGCGGCGTAGTTGCGCTCCTCGACGTCACCGATGGTGAACACCCAGTAGGGCACGATGAACCGGCGGCGGACGAGCCACGGGAAGTTCTTGTAGTTGAATCCCGACGCGAACCCCTGCGGGATCCCTGATGGCGACGTACCGCCCTCGGCGGAGCCGACCAGGAACTGGATCTTCCGTTCGCGCACGGCGGGATAGCACGCCTGCATCGCGCCGCTGAACACCATGGAGCCCTCGCGCAGTTCCCGCCGGAACTCGGCGGTGACCGGCACGTACTTGAACCGGCCGGTGGAGCCGGCCGTCATCGCGAAGAACACGGGTCGGCTCGGGCACAGCCGCTGCCAGTCGCCGGCGTACACCGCATCCAGTTCTGCTCGCATGGCCGCGTAGGTACGTATGGGCACCGCGTCCTGGTAGGCATGGATCATCGCGGCGTCGTCCGCGATGCGCCCGATGCGCGCGAAACCACAGCGCCGGCCGATGTCCGTGCGCTCGGCCTGCACGAGCACCGCTCGCAACCGCGCGCCCTGGGCGCGCAACGGCGTCTCACAGGCGGCCACGAAGGCGCGATAGCTGCGCTCGAACAACCAGTTCGCGATCACCCGCCCGCCCCCCCCACGCCCACAGCGCTCGCGGGCCACACGCTGCCGTCGGGCAGGCGCATGCCATCCGGCACCACGGCCCCGAACGCGATCGAGCACTCCTTGCCGATGCGCACGCGGTCGCCGATGTGCGCGCGGTTCCGGATGTTGGTGCCTGCGCCGATCCGCGTGTCGTCGCCAACCGTGGTGTGCGCGCCCAGCGAGACGCGGTACTCGAGGATGCAGCGCGAGCCCACACGGCTGCCGGCTCCCAGCACGGAATAGCCGCCGATGAGCGCGTCATCGCCGATCTCGATGGCACCGACCACGAGCGTGTGCGGCCTGGGCTGGAACGAACAGGCCAGGTGCACGTGTTCGCCGACAACGCTACCGCGGCCGATGCGAACCAGATGGGGCTCGCGGATACGGGTGCGCGTCGTCACCTGTGCGCCGGCACCCAGCCCAGCGCCGAAGGCACGCAACACGACGCGCTGGAAGAACGGGCTCAGGAAGAACACCGGCTGGAACACCGACAGGTACAGCGTCGGCGCCCAGCTCTTGAGCGCCCAGCGGACACTGCCGCGGTCCGCGAACATGCGGAACGTGCCCGGCTCGGCCGCGGGCAGCAGCCTGTGCACCACCGCCATCCCGACCAGCGCCGTCCACGGTGCGAGCACCGCCCACAGGACGGCCCCGAGCAGCGGCCCGGTTGTTCCCACAACGGCCAGCGGCAATGCCGCCCACGCCGCGAACCAGACCCAGCCGAGCCACCACAGCACTTCGAGCGCGATCATACGTCCATCTCCACACCCTCGGGCTCGCCACTCAGGAACACATCCACCACGCGGCGCGCGACATCCTCCGCTTCGGAGACCGCCACGTCGTGCCTGGCGGCGAATTCATCGGCCACCGCGATCGTGCGCGGCGTGCGGACCACTCCCGGATGCAGCACGTGGACGCGCACGCCGCGGCTGGCATACTCATGGTGCGCTGCAACCGCGAGCCCGGACAGGAACGACTTGCTGGCGCCATAGAGCGCGGCACCGGGCATGCCGATGCGCGCCGCACGTGAGCCGATCCAGATGAGCACGCCCGAACGCTGCAGACGGAAGCGCCCGAGCAGTGCCGCGCTCAGCCGCAGCGCCTGCGTGCAGTTCGTGCGGATGACGCGTTCGATCGTCTCCAGGTCGAGTGTGTGCAGCCGGCGCGGGCCTGCTTCATAGAGCGGATTCACGCCCACGGTGAGGATCGCGCCTTGGAGCGGCGCTTCGTGCGCCGCCAGTTCGGCCAGCAAGCGGCCGACCGCGTCGGGGTCGGCCTGATCGCACACACTCGTGCGGACGCGCGCCTGTGACTCGGCGGGCAGGCTTCGGCGCGCGGCCTGCAGCCTGCCGGCATCCCGTCCCGTGAGCAGCACGGACGCGGTGGTGCGCTCCAGCAGGAGCTTCGCGCATTCGAAACCAATACCCTGACTCGCCCCCGTGACGAGGATCACGCGCTCCCCCAACGCACCAACTGGATCGCGCCCGCGTATCCGGCGCCCACCGCGGCAAGGCAAAGCGAGCAACCGGGCGCCAGCTGTCCGGCCGCGACCGCTTCGGACAGCGCGATCGGCACCGAGGCCGACGTGGTGTTGGCGTACCTGGGGAAGTTGATCCACGAGCGTGCTTCGGGAATGCCCAAGTCGGCCAGGATCTGCCGCACGAGGTACAGGTTGGGTTGGTGCGGGATGAACAAGTCGACGTCGCGCACCGACACGCCGGTCTCCTCGCTGAGCCGTTCGCTCAGGTGCCGGAAGCCCGCCCGTGCCGCTTCGGCGACGCGGTGGCCGTCGGGCATGGTGATCGTGCCGCGATGCGCGGCCAGGCCGTCCGGCGTGAGCGGCTCGCGCGAGCCACCGGCCGGGATGTACACCGCTTCGGCGCCCGCACCGTCGGCGGTCAGGATCGAGTGCCGCACCCCGGCTTCGCCGCGGGTTTCGGTCAGCACCACCGCTCCCGCGCCATCGCCATACAAGAACAGCGTGCGCAGATCGCTGAAGTTCAGCTGCCGCGAGCGCACGTCGGCCCCGATCACCAGCACCGGGCCCGCACCGGTCGCCACACAGCGCGCGCCAAGGTCCAGCGCCTGCAGGAAGCCCGAGCACGCCCCCACGATGTCGATGGCCGCGCAACCCACGAGCCCGAGGTTCCGCTGCACGATGCACGCCGTCGCGGGTGTCGGGTAGTCCCCGCTGACCGTGGCCAGGATGATGCGGCGGATGGCCGGCGTGGGCAGGCCGCTGGCCGCGATGGCACGCTTCGCGGCCTCGGTGGCGAGGTCGCTCGTGGCCTGCTCCGGGGCCGCGAAGTGACGCGTCTCGACCCCGATGCTGCGCCGTACGAAAGACGGCTTGATCCGCAGCGCATGGCGCGCGATCAGTTCGTCGTTCGTGACGGGCGGCCCCGGAACGTAGTGGCCGGTCCCTGCGATGGCGGCCCTCATCGCGCGAACCTCCGGGCGAGGAAACGCGTGGCCGCGGAGCCGGTGTCATCCCGGGGCGGGGCCGGCGCGCCATTCGGCGGCGACTCCTGCCGCGGACCGGGCGCGCCCGCTCCCGCCAGAAGACGGTCGATCTCGCCCGGCAGTTCATGCGGATCGATGACCGCATCGAGCATGCCCGAGGCAAGCAGGTCTTCCAGCCCCGGGTCCTGGGTTGCGGAGGTCTGGAGCCACTGTTCGTGCAACCGCGGACTCTGCCGCAGCAGTTGGTCGATGATCGTACCCTGCATCGCGCCGATGACGCTCCCGCGCATGGCCAGCGCCCGCCAGCCACCGAACACCTTGGGAATGGTGAGTGACGAGGCCCCGCCAAAGCAGCGCCCGTTCACCACACCCATCGCCCGATACGGATACTGGATGAGCTTCTCGCCGACCCACAGCATCTTGCGGATGTTGCCGGCGTTGCTCTGCTCGAAGCGCGGATCCACTCCGGGTGAGTCGAGGAAGCTCACGATCGGCAGGCACAGCGCGCGGAACAGGTCGAGTCCCGCGGCGTATTTCTCGAGCGCACGGACCGTGATGAGGTTGTTGGTGCGGCGCGGCGGGTTGATGAAGATGCCCAGTGGCCGGCCCCCCCGCGTGCCGAGGAAGACGCGCAGGCTCGGGCACGGTCCCGGCAGCAATTCCAGCGGCGTGCCATCGAGGAACAGCGTCAGCAAAGCGTCCGTGGCCGCATCCTCGTCGGGAACCGCCGGCCGGGTGTGCGCGGCGGGATTCAGCAGGCTCTTCCAGCGCGCGAACGCCCCCTCGATGCTCGGCACCAGTTCGTGGATCAGGTCGGTGTGTTCGAGCACGGCTTCGGCCGAAGCCTCACGTTGGAAATCGACGCCCTCGCCGAAGAACAGTGCGAGCACCTCGGGACCGGTCAGGTTGACGTGCGTGCGTCCGGCGACCGCGAGCCGGTAGTGTCCGAGTCCATACAGGAGTGCCGCGAGTCCCAGGCACTTGCCCGTGGCACAGGTCACGACAAGTTGTTCACGCGAGTAGGCCAGCAACTCGGGCCACAGCTGGAACGCGTCGGAGAACACGGTCCGCCCCTGCATGAGGCTCACACCCGCCGAGCTGACGACATACAACAGCGGCGGTCCGCCGTCGCCCTCGTGCCGGAGCTGGCGCAGGAATGCCGCGAAGCGACGGGAGTTGGCTTGGCCGTAGCAGCCACCGTCGACACGGAAGTCGCTCCACGCGATCGCCACCGTGCGACCCTGGAACTCCGTGACGGCGGTCACGAGGCCGCGCTGACTGTTGCGATCAGGGCACGTGGCAGGATCCGACGCTTCGGTGAACAACCGCAGCGTCCGGACCGCCAACGCACGGAAGACGGGCCGCAGGAACGCATACCCGTCCACCTCGATCGTCACCCAGCGGTATGGACTGTTCATGACCGTGACTACCCCATCGGACCACCCCAGACGTGTCCCGTCTTCATCAATATGACATGACGGCGCCACAAGTGCTTGCACTACTGATGGATGCTGGGGCCGGGTGCGCAATCTGCATACTCCTGCGCTCGGCCGGGCCGGCGGGCACCGGCCGAGCGAGCCATCGCATTGCGAGCACATGCGATGAGCACGCGGACGGTGGTGCCCGGAGGGCATGGCAGGCCGGCGGGTGGTCGCGCGAAGCCGGACCGTTCCCGCACCCCGGCCGTACCAGTCCGCGGGGAGATGACGAAACGGCCGCCCCCCGCGGGAGCGGCCGTTCGTGCTTCCAACTGGTGGCGCGGGCTAGCGAAGCCGCGCGACGCGCGTGGTGCGCTCACCGTCCGGCGCGCGGACGATGGCGAAGTAAACCCCCGGGGCAACGTTGCGGCCGGCGTCATCGCGGCCATCCCACTCGAACGAGTGCGAACCGGGCGCGTACAGCGCGGCAGGCACAACGCGGACGATGCGGCCATCGACACCAACGATCGACAGTGCGACGCGACCCGTGCGCGCCAGCTGGAACGACAGCACTGTGCGCGTGCCGAACGGGTTCGGAGCGGCCGCCAGGCCGGACGTCAGCCGCGGGCCACCGCCGACGCCGACCACGGGCGGCGGGAGCGCGATGGGCAGGCCGGTGATCTGGCCGCGGATCTCGCCGCCCGGGCTGGTCGGAGTGTGGATATTGAAGTACGTGAGCCCGTCGCGCATGTTGTCCTCATTGGCGGCGCCATACGCATACGTGCCGATTTTCTGCGTGCCCGGAGCCTGGGTCGAGAGCACAGGGGCATTGGCACCGGCGGCCGCGAAGCCGTGGATGTGCGACGCGCTCTCCGCACCAGACAATCCCAGGATGCGCTCGTCGTAGCTCATGATGTTCGCCAGCGTATCGATGGCGACCA
Source organism: bacterium (assembly GCA_031360075.1). GTDB lineage: Bacteria > Eisenbacteria > RBG-16-71-46 > RBG-16-71-46 > RBG-16-71-46 > JAIOPA01. The sequence continues at coordinate 14,938 of JANMAX010000239.1, forward strand.
TCGCGAACGCCGCCGAGGCCGTGGCGGCCGTGGGCGGACTCTCCTGCTGCGCGTCGATCGGAACGACGACCGTCACCAACTGGCCGCGCACCTCACCACCCGGGTTCGCCGCCGTGTGTAGATTGACGTAGAAGCGGCCAGCGAGCAGCGCGCCCTCGTCGGCTTGCAGGTAGTTGGCAACGCCGATCATCGGCGAGGCGCCGAACGGGATCGAGAGCTTCACACCCGTGCTCGTGCCATGCAGCCCGTTGCCATGGAAGTGCGCGTTGACCACACCACCGGTGAGCCCTTCATAGAAGATGTAGTAGCTGATGGTGTTGAGTGCGGTGTCGACCGTGGCCGTGGCCCAGCCCGTACCGGTGCTGGTGTTGACCGGCACTTCCTGCTTGGCATCGAGCAGCGCGTTCAGCGGCACGATCTGGCCGCGCAGCTCGCCGCCGGGAGCGAAGGTCGAGTGGATGTTCGCGTACGTGCGCCCGGCGAGGATGTCGGCTTCCTGAGCCTCCAGGTAGTTCCACACGCCGACCTTGGGATTGCCGGCTGGCAGTGCGACAAGTACCCCGCCGCCGACACCCTGCACCGCGGGGCCATGGATGTGAGCGGCGCTCTCGACGCCGACGAGACCACCGAAGCTGATGCGGTAGGTCACGGTGTTCGCGTCGGTGTCGATGACGAAGCGTCCGCCGCCGAGTGCACCCGAGGCGACGGGCGGAGCTTCCTGACGGGCATTCAGGACGCAATTGTACGCGTACACGGCGGCGTGCGCGGGCAGCGCGGCGATCGTGCCGCCAGCGAACAGCGCGAGCGCGAAACCGATGGGCATGGGGCGGTGAGGCGTCATGGTCGACCTCCTACGGGGGACACGGCCGGGCGCGCATGGGGTGACGCCGCTGGCCGCCAGCACCGGGGATGGGATCCGGAGCCTGTTGAGGGACGGGCTTGCGCAGGGACCTACGCCTAAAGAGTGATACGCCGCTCGCACGGAGTCGAGCGAAAAAGTTCCTTCGGGTTGCCACAGGCCCCGCAAAACCATCCGGCATGCACAGCGGAGAATGTCGCGAGCCAAAGTCACGCGCCGACTCACAAGCGGCACCCCACTCGTACGATCCTGCCCGACCACTTCAACTCCCCGTCGAGTGTGAAGCACGACCAACCCGCATCAAGCGCATGGGCCCGCAGCACCATGGTCCGAGCCGACAGGCGCCTGTGGTCGAAAGCGCGCCGGCTTGGGCAGTTCCCGCCCCCCGGGCTGGATGGACGGCCGTTTGGTAGCGGTCCCGACCAGCCGCTGGTGCTCGGACGTGCCCGCTTGTTAGCCTGCCCCCCCATGACCCCTTCCCAGCCCGCCGCACCCGCGCCGCAATCCGGGAGTGGTACGCCCGGCAGCAGCCCCCGCAAGGAGTTCACCGCCCGCGCCGTCGTGGCATCCATCGTGATCTCGGCCATCATCGGCGCCGCCTACCCCTACATCGTCCTCAAACTCGGCTTCGGACCCAACATCTCGGTGGTCGCGGCCTTCCTGGGATTCCTGTCGCTGGGGCTGGTGTTCCGCGACTTCAGCCGCTGGGAGAACAACATCATCCAGTCGGCCGGCACGGCCGCGGGCCAGACGGCGTTCCTGTGCGTCATCATGGCGGCGTTCGACATGCTGAAGATGGACCCGAGCCTGGGTTTCACGTTCTCGCTCACGCCCATGCAGACGTTTCTATGGCTCTCGTCGGCCGGCCTGCTTGGCGTGCTCCTGTCGGTGCCGATGCGCCGTCACTTCGTGATCGAGGAGAAGCTCCCCTACCCCGACGGCGTCGCCGCGGGCGAGACCATCCTGGTGCTGGACGAACGCGGCCACGGCTCCAAGACCGCGACGCGTGCCATGGGCTTCGGCTCGCTCGCCTCGGCCGTCCTCATGTGGCTGCGTGAGGACACGCGTGTCCTCGCGAACGTCTGGTACCGCATCCCGGAGTTGTTGCCGTTCGGCGCGCTGGGTTCCAGGATGGGCATGGGCATCTCGTACAGCCTGCTCTCACTCGGCGCCGGCATGCTCGTGGGACTGCGCGTCAATACCAGCATGCTGGCGGGAGCGTTCATCTCGTGGGTCCTCGCCCCGCCGCTGCTGCTGCAGAACGGCGTCATCGACGAACTGGTGCGCCGCAAGGTGCTGCTGTGGGTCATGTGGCCGGCCACCGGCATGCTGGTGGCGGGCGGACTCACGGCGCTGTTCCTGCGCTGGAACCTCTTGATCAAGACGTTCAAGAACCTGGCCGGCGCCGAGATCGATGCCGGCGACTTCCCCATGAAATGGGTCATCATCGGCTCGATCATCTGCTCCGGGCTGGTGGTGTGGGTGCAGTACACGCTCGGCATGCCGGTCTGGATGACGCTCGTGGCCATCGTCCTTTCGATACCGCTCATGCTCGTCGGCCTGCGCGTTTTCGGTGAGACCAACTGGGGCCCGATCAGCGCGATGTCCAACATGATGCAAGCCGTGTTCGGCGTGCTGGCGCCGGGGCATGTGATGGCGAACATGGTCGCGAGCGGTGTGACCGGCACGATCGCCTCGGAGTCCGAAGGCCTGATGCAGGTGTATCGCACCGGCGAGATGATGGGCAGCAAGCCGCGCTATCTCACCTACATCCAGCTGCTCGCCGTGCCCATCGGTGCGGCCACTGTGGCGGTGGTCTATCCGCTGCTGCGTGATACGTACGGCATCGGCGGCGAGAACGGGCTGCAGTCGCCGATCTCGCAGAAGTGGGCCGGGTTCGCGACCCTGTTGTCGAAGGGCCTGTCGGCGCTGCCAGCGGGTGCGGTCGCCGCACTCGGGATCGCCGTCGTGCTCGGGATCGTGTTCACGGTCATCGAGGGCACGCGCTGGAAGAAGTTCTGCCCGTCGCCCACCGGCATCGGCATCGGCATGCTGGTGCCGGGCAGTGCCATCGTCACCATGTTCCTGGGCGCACTTGTGGCCGAATGGTGGCCCAAGTCGGGGAACACGGGCAGCGACGGCGAGAACCGCACGAAGACCGCGCTGGCCTCGGGCTTCATCGCCGGCGAGGCGATCATCGCGGTGATCGTGCCCATTCTCGTGGTGCTCAAGATCCTGAAGCTCCAGTAGGACTCCCGGATGCGACCGGCGCGCCCCGATGGCGCGCCGGTCGCGCCGCAAGCCAAGCCTTACCCCATCACTCCCGACTGAGCTCGTCCCCTGACTGATCGGGTCCCCTGACCGATCTCGTCGGCCGGCTGATCTCGTCCGCCGGCTGATCCTGTCCGCTAGAGGAAACCGCGACCATGAGCCCCACCGCCTCCATTCCGCCCGCACCGCTGCCGGTCGATGCCGAGTTCGATGTCACCATCGTCGGCGCCGGGCCGGTCGGGTTGTTCGCCGCGTTCTACGCCGGACTACGCACCATGAAGGTGAAGGTGCTGGACAGCCTGGCCGAGCCGGGCGGGCAGTTGGCCGCGCTCTACCCCGACAAGTACATCTACGATGTTGCGGGCTTCCCGGCGGTCAAGGCGAAGGCGCTCGTCGACCAGCTGGCCGAACAGGCCATGCAGTACGGCCCCACCATCTGTCTGGGCGAGCAGGCCACGACGCTGCGCGCACTCGATGGCGGTGGCTACGTCATCGTCTCCGACACCGGCACCGAACACCGCACCAGGACCGTCCTGCTCACCGCCGGCATCGGCTACTTCGCGCCGCGCAAGCTGCCCGATGCTGCACTCGCGCGCTACGAGGGCCATGGCCTGCATTACGTGCTTCCCGGCCTCGAGGTGTTCCGCGGTAAGCGCGTGCTGCTGCTCGGCGGCGGCGACTCCGCGGTCGACTGGGCGCTGCACCTGGAACCGCTCGCCAGCGAACTCACGCTGATCCACCGGCGCGACCAGTTCCGCGCGCACGAGGACAGCGTGAACAAGCTTTACGCGTCGCGCTGCAAGGTCGTGCCGTTCCATGAGCTCAAGGACCTCGAGGGCAGCGGCCGCATCGAGCGCGCGGTGATCCATGACAACCGCACCAAGGAAGAGTCCACGCTCGAGGTCGACGACGTGGTCGTGAATTTCGGCTTCGTCGCCAATCTGGGTCCCATCAAGACATGGGGCCTCACGATCAAGGGCAACTCACTCGAGGTGAGCCAGAAGATGGAGACCAACCTGCCCGGCATCTTCGGCGCCGGCGATCTCGTGAACTATCCCGGCAAGCTGAAGCTCATCGCCACCGGCTTCGGCGAAGCCGCCATGGCAGTGTGCGGGGCCAAGATGCTGGTGGATCCGAGCGCGCGCTACTTCCCCGGCCACTCTAGTGAGACGAAGGAAGAGGCCAAGCCGGGCGCCTGAGCGGCGCAGTCGTACGATCGAGACGGCAGGCGGCGCTGGTGGCACCACCTCCCGCTCGGCTTTGCTGCGCACGGCATCCCATCGCCAGCGGCCCGGCAGCGGGCCATCGCCGTCAGGTCAGCTGCGCCAGTGAGTAGCAGCGCTCGACATTGGACTGCACCCAGCCGCGCAGCCGTTCGAGGTCGGCTTCACGTCCGGGCTTGG
>JANMAX010000265.1:0-31355 GCA_031360075.1 bacterium
GTGCCGCCGGTGGCGAGCAGGTCGTCGACCACGACGGTCCTGCAACCCGGTTTCAGGGCGTCCGCATGCAACTCGAGGGTGTCCTCGCCATATTCCAGCGAATACACCTGGCGCACGGTCCGTCCCGGCAACTTTCCGAACTTGCGTGCGGGCACGAACGGCACGCTCCAGTGCAGTGCCAGCGGCGCGCCGAACAGGAAGCCACGCGACTCGATGCCCACGACCGCATCGGGCCGCGGCACGGCGGACGCCAGCCGCTCGATGACGGAACGGAACGCCTCGGGCGACGCCAGCAGTGGCATGATGTCCTTGAAACGAATGCCCTTCTTGGGAAAGTCGGGCACTTCGCGGATATGGTCTTCCAAACGGATCATGCCTCGGTCTCCTGGGTAATGGTCAATGCACCGATTCGCCCGTGCCGGGGTCCATGTCGGCAAGCCGGATGGCGTGCCGCAGCTTTGCGAGTGCCCGCGATTCGATCTGGCGGACGCGCTCGCGCGAGATGCCGAAGTGCTCCCCGGTCTCCTGCAGGGACCGGGCGATACCGTCGTGAAAGCCGTAGCGGATCCGGATGATCTGTTCCTCGCGCTGCGCCAGTGTGCGCAACAGCCGGTCAAGCTTCTCGTGTTCGAGCTGGATCTCGACCAGACGCTCCACCGACATGGGCGCGTCGCCGACGTCCTCAGGGGACAGCTCCTGGATCGCGTCGAGCCCGGCGTGCTCGTCGAGCGACTTCATGCCGGCCAGCAACGACCGCAGCCGTTCCGCACGCGGGGTCGAGATATCGAGCTCGACGGCGATCTCCGAGACCTGCGGCTCGCGCCCGAGCCGCGCACGCAGCGTGCGTTCCGCCCGTGTGTAGCGGTTCAGCTGTTGGAACATCTGCACGGGAATGCGCACGGCACGCGACTGCTCCGCGAGCCCGCGCAGGATGGCCTGGCGGATCCACAGCGACGCGTACGTGCTGAAGCGCAACCCGCGCTCGGGCTCGAAGCGATCCACGGCATGGATGAGGCCGAGATTGCCCTCTTCGATGAGGTCCAGGAACGGCAGCCCGCGATTGCGGTAGGAGCGCGCCACGTGTACGACCAATCTCAGGTTGGCGAGGATCATCCGGCGGCGGGCGTCCTCGCTGCCGGATCGCGCCAGCGTCGCGGTCTCCAACTGCTCGACATGCGTCATGAGCTTCACCCGCCCGCACTCGTTCAGGTACATGTCGAGCAGGTCGCGCTCGGGTTCCTTGGCGAACTGGTGCGCGTCGAAGCGGATGGTCAGGTCCTCGACATCATCCTCCGGCAGGCGGACACCCACGGTCAGGAGTCGGGCGCGAAACGCCTCGAACGCCTCGGGCTCGAACTCCGGATCGACGAGCAGCAGGTCGTAGTCGCGACGGGTCAGCTGGCCTTTGGCGAGCGCGTCCCGTTGCGCTTCCGCGAGCCGGTCCGCGAAGCGGACGATGTCGGGCATGCTCATCGAAGGCTACCCCGTGATGCGGAAGCCATCCGGGGCCTCCGCCGCGTCGAACCACTCCACCGCTGCGTGCTCGACCCGGGCGTGCCGGGGTGCCTCACGCAGCGCTTCCACGAACGCCTCCAGCGCACCGGGACTACCGTGCGCTTCGACTTCCACACTGCCATCGGGCCGGTTCCGGACCCAACCCGCGAGCGCCTGCTCGCGCGCACGGTGCACCACGAACGCCCTGAACCCGACGCCCTGCACACGCCCGGTGACCACGACATGCAGCGCTCGCATGGTGTCAGGATGGACTCGGCCGCGACCCGCCGCAAGCGACCGGTGGTCTCGCGCCGGCCACGCCCATGTGGCCTCATGCTTCCTGCCGGAAACACATCAGCCGGAAGGCGAATGGCCCTCCGGCTGACTGGAATCATGGTCGGGGCGAGAGGATTTGAACCTCCGACCCCCTGGTCCCGAACCAGGTGCTCTACCGGGCTGAGCCACGCCCCGACCTGAAATGTCGTCAATTGTGCACCGCAGTCATCCCGCGGAGCGAGGGAAGCTAGCATAGCGCCCGAAGTCCTGCCAATCCGCTTCGCCGGGGACGCGGCATCGCGCGCACGGCGGGGACCCAGCGACTACGGCAGCAGCCCCCAGCTCCCCATATCGGCACGGAGGGCGTGATCGGTGAGTTCGAGTTGCAGCGGCGTCACCGAGACGAAACCGCAGTCGACGGTGTGGAAGTCGGTACCCTCATCGGGCCGCCACACGGGATCCTCTCCTCCGATCCAGAAGTAGTCACGCCCTCGCGGGTCGACCTTGCGGACCAGCGTATCCTCGTAGACGCGCGTCCCGAGCCGGGTGATGCGGACGCCACCGAGGTTGGCCCTCGGCATGAACGGGATGTTGATGTTGAGCAGCAGCCTTCGCATGAGGCCGCGCTCCAGCACCTGACGCACGATGCTGCCGACGATGTCGGCAGGCTCGCGGAAGTCGGTCTGCTGCCGTGTCACGAGCGAGGCCGCGACGCCCGGAACCCCTTGCAGCACGCCCTCGATCGCCGCGGCGACCGTCCCCGAGTAGAAGACATCCTCCCCCATATTAGGTCCATGGTTGATTCCCGAGACCACGAAGTCAGGCTTGTCCCCGAGCTGGCCGTGGAACGCCACCAGCACGCAGTCGGTGGGCGTACCGTCGACGCTGTAGGTGTCCTCGCCCGCCTCGTGGATGCGCAACGGGCGATGCAGCGTCAGCGATTGCGAGGTCGCACTCTGGTTCCGATCGGGCGCGATGGTGATGACGCGTCCGAACGGGGTCAACACGCGCTTGAGTTGCGCCAGCGCCGGCGAGGCGATGCCGTCGTCGTTCGTGAGCAGGATGCGCATCAGGAGTCCTTCGGAGTGGGCCGGGATTCGAATGTCAGTCGCACCATCATGGCGATGATGCGGGGCACGTCGCGCGTCAGGCTCAGGTGGCTGGTCTCGTCACCGTAGACGGTCGGGATGTCGACGTGCGCGACCTTGAAGCCGAGACGGGCCGCACGCACCGCCATCTCGGTCTCGACTTCGTAGCGGCTGGCCTGCACCGGTGTGCGGCGCAGGACTTCGTGCCGGTAGAGCCGGTATCCACACTGGCTGTCGGCGATGGGTTGGCCAGCGATGGCGGAACACCATGCCGACGAGAACCGGTTGGCGAACCTGCGCGCCGGCGGCATGTCAGGCGTGATCTCGCGTTTACCGAGGACGAGGTCTGCCCCCGCTTCAGCTGCCGCCACGAACGCCGGGAAGCAGCCCGGTGGGTGCTGGCCATCGGCATCCAGCGTGACCACCGCATCGAAGTCGTGCAGCAATTCGAAACCGGCCAGCAGCGCATGCCCTTTGCCGCGGTTCCCGGCGAATGTGTGCACCTGGACACCGAGCTGGCGGGCGACCTCGGAGGTGGCGTCGCGTGAGCCATCGTCGACGACCAGCACGTGCGGCGGGTCCGCGAGCGCGGCCAGTCCCATCAGGACCTCACCCAGATGCGCCGCGGCCTGATAAGCCGGGACCAGCGCGGCGACCTTCAAGGCGCTCATCGCGGCGTCCCTCGCGGTGGTCCGGACTCGACGGGATCCCCGGTGACACGCACGGGATCCAGGGAGGTATGAATGGTCGGGGCGACTGGATTTGAACCAGCGACCCCCTGCACCCCATGCAGGTGCGCTACCGAGCTGCGCTACGCCCCGACCGGTACTGAAGGGTGAACATCAAAGCGGCACAGCAAGATAGCCGCGATGACCGCGAGGCGCAAGGCTACGCGCTCAGCGCCCGCCGGACCCCGCCGTCTCGCGCTGCCGGAGCTTGTGCGAGAGCGCCCGGAGCTCTTCCTTCACTTCGATCAGCACGAGCTTCCGGTCGGCTTCGCTGAACGACAACTCGACCTGGGGCTCGTCGAGCTTGCGCTCGTCGAGCAGCGTGCGGCGCGCGCCGGCGATGGTGTAGCGCCGGTCATAGAGCAGCTCCTTGATGCGCAGCAGCATGCGCACTTCCTCGGGCCGGTACATGCGATTGCCGGCGCGATTCTTCTTGGGACGCAGCATGCTGAACTGCGTCTCCCAATAACGCAGCACGTGCGCCTTGACGTCGAGCATCTCGCTCACCTCGCTGATCGAGCGATAGAGCTTGCTCTCCGGTTCCGGCGCGGCCTTGCGGATCGCCATGGTGGTCCCTCCCCGTCGCGCCGGCAGCCCGTGCGTAGGGGCTTGGCCCGCGTCGTTAAACTTCGCGCTTCAAGTCGCGCGTCATCAATGCCATGAGCGCGGTCATGGGATCGCGTCCCTCGAACAACTCGCACACCTGCTCCGTGATGGGCATTTCCACGCCGCGCTGCCGACCGAGGTCGCGCGCGGCGCGTGCCGTATGGACTCCCTCGGCCACCATGACCATGGCACCGAGCACTTGTTCCAGTGAGTCCCCGCGCCCGAGCCGTTCGCCCACATGCCGGTTGCGGCTGTGGCGGCTCATGGCGGTGGCGATCAGGTCGCCCATGCCGGTGAGCCCTGCGAACGTCTCGCGTCTCGCTCCCATGACCTCGCCGAGTCTTGCCATCTCGGCCAGCCCACGCGTGAGCAGCGCGCCCTTCGTATTATCCCCGAATCCCAATCCGTCGCACACACCCGCCGCGATCGCGATGACGTTCTTGAGGGCGCCACCGTATTCACAGCCGACGACATCGGAGTTCGTATACACCCGGAACCGCGGCGTCGAGCACAGCACCTGCACGTCGCGACCACGCGTTTCGTCCATACAGGCCGCGACGACGGTGGTCGGGATCCCCCGTGCCACCTCCTCGGCATGGCTCGGTCCGGTGAGCGTCACCGGGGCCGGGTCGCCGAGCATCTCGGTCAGGACTTCAGAGAGGCGACGCAACGTCCCGAGTTCCAGCCCCTTGCTGGCGCAGACCGGGATGCCGCGCGCCCCGATGGCTGCCACTTGGCCAGCCACCGAACGCATCGCCTGGGATGGCACCACGAACAGGAGGAACTCCGCCTGATCGACCGCCACCTCAAGTTCCGCGTGAACCTTAACCCCGGCGGGCAGTTTGATGCCAGCCAGAAACTTGGCGTTCTCACGGACGCGAGCCAGTTGGCTCATGGCGACCGGGTCCCGGCCCCAGAGGCGAGTGTCGTGCCCGCACTCGGCAAAGTGGACGGCGAGCGTCGTGCCAAAGGATCCGGCCCCCAGGACCGCGACGCGGCTCATACCCTGCCTGCCTTTGAGGTGAACGAGAACCGGCGCTCGTCTCCGCGCAGGAGCCGCCCGATGTTGTCCTTGTGGCGGACGATGACCAGCATGCCGACCAACACCCCGAATCCGAAACTCGGGCTCCGGACCCCGCCCACGGCCGTGAAGGCCAGCGTGACGGCGAATGCGATCGAGCCGAGTATCGAGCCGAGCGAGATGTAGCGGGTCACCGCCAGCGTCGTCAGGAAGACACCCATGAACACGCCGAACGCCGGCGGCGACAGCGCCAGCAGCACGCCGACTGTCGTGGCGACACCCTTGCCGCCCCTGCCGCCGGCGAAGATCGTGAACACGTGCCCGAGCACGGCCGCGAACCCGACTGCGAGCCGGCACCATTCGGGACCCCCTGGGAACGCCGCACTGAACGGCAGGCCGGGCACCAGCCACGTCGGGAGCGCGCCCTTGGCGATGTCGAGGGTGAGCACGGCTACCCCGATGGCCGGGCCGAGCGAGCGATAGACGTTCGTGGCGCCGAGGTTCCTGGAGCCGAGCGTCCGGACGTCGACGCCGCGCAGCCAACGGCCCAGCCACAGCCCCCACGGCAGGGAACCGCTCAGGTATCCGAGCCCGACGGCGAACAACGCGGAGAGCATGGCCGGCATCTTACTACTCGCTCTTACGAACCTTGAAACGCAGAGGCGTGCCGCTGAAGCCGAAATGCTCCGAGAAGTTCGTCCACAGGTAGCGGCGGTAGTTGTCGTTCAAGCGCGACGGAGCATTCACGAACAGCGTGAACGTCGGCGGGCGCTTACCGGTCTGCGTCATGTAGTAGATCTTGGGGGCCTTGCCGATGGAGTTGCTCGGCACCTGACGGCGCTTCTGGACCAGGTCCAGCCACTCATTCAATTCGCGCGTCGGTATCTCGCGCGTGTTCTCCGCGACACGGTCGGCGATATAGCGCGGCAGGTGCTGCAGGTGCGTGCCCACGGTGGCCGAGATGGGGTGCGCCGGCACGTCTGCGAGCGTCGGGAAACGGCGACCGCGGTCGGCCTGGACTTCCTTCCAGGCCACCTCGCGGTCTTCCACCGTGTCCCACTTGTTGTAAAGCAGCATGAGCGAGCAGCCGGCTTCGAGCGCATGATGAGCGAGCCGCGCTTCCTGCTTCTCGAACCCACGCTCGCTGTCGACGATCAAGCAGGCGACATCGGCGCGTTCGAGCGCCTGGAGTGCGCGCATCGTGGCGTAGAACTCGGCTTGATCCTCGAACATCGCCTGCCGCCGGATGCCCGCCGTGTCGACCAGCATGAACTCGCCATGCTCGGTCTGCCAGCGCGCGTCGATGGCGTCCATCGTGGTGCCGGCCTTGGGTTCGACCAGCACACGCTCCTCGCCAAGCAGCGCGTTCACGAGTGAACTCTTGCCGACGTTCGGACGCCCGATGATCGCGATGCGTGCCAGCGGCGGCTCAGGCTCATCCTGGCTCGGAAGCAGGGCGAGCACGGCATCCAGCAGGTCGCCGATGCCGAGTCCGCCTTCGGCCGCCACCGCGAGCGGGACCCCGAGCCCGAGCTTATGGAACTCGTGGACGATGGTGTCGCCGGCGACGTCGACCTTGTTGACGACGAGGAGCGCCCGGGGATGCGTCTTGCGGATCTGGGTGGCGATTGCCTGGTCGAGGTCGGTGACGCCGGTCTTGGCATCGACCAGGAACAACACGGCATCCGCGAGCCCGATAGCGGCTTCGGCCTGGCGCCGGACGTCGGCATCGCGGCCCTCCGAGGACGCCGGCAGGAAACCGCCGGTGTCGACGAGGATGAACGTCCGGCCGGTCCACTCGGCGCGCACCGCGTTGCGGTCACGCGTGATGCCGGGACGGTCATGCGTGACCGCGCGGCGTTCACCCAGGATGCGGTTGAACAACGTCGACTTGCCGACGTTGGGACGGCCGATGATGGCGACGACGGGTGCGCTCATATGGACTCTGGGGCCTCTGGGGCTCTCGGCTGCGAACGGGATGCGAACGGGATCCGGACGTCCCGGAACATCCCCGGCCAGTTGCGGTTTCGGCACCGCACGTCGGTTGCGACTGCTCCCGCGGGCGTCGCAGCCGCGCGGATGACCGGCGATGGAAATGGCGCGCCGGGAGCGGATGCCCTCCGCCGGTGCCGACGCGCCGAAATCCCACGGATATGGAGCGGGCAACGGGGGTCGAACCCGCGACCTCAAGCTTGGGAAGCTCGCGCTCTACCAACTGAGCTATGCCCGCGTACGGTATCGAAGAAGACGATTGAAGCTAGGGCGGGCTCGCGTGGGTGTCAAACGTAGGGGTTGTGGTTCCAGCGCCCCGTCCGCGCCCGTGGCGCCGGCGTCCCTTCGCGGTCCCGCCTCCGCTGTGGACATGGGAGCGGCGCTGCTCAGTCGCCGGCGTCCCGCGACCAGGCGCTGACGATGTGGCTGACGCTGTGCCCGACCTCAGGCCCCGCGCTGGCCCCTGCCCCTGCGCTCCCCTGCCCCAGCGGAATGGCCGCCATCTGGTGGCGGAACCATGTCCGCTGCCGCTTGGCCAGCTGTCGCGTGCGTTCGTTCATGCGCAGTTCCGCCAGCGCCGGAGTCATGCGGCCAGCGAGTCGTTCCAGCGCTTCGTCATAGCCGATGGCCGCAAGTTGCCGGAGTGCCGGCTCGAAGCCCGCATCGATCAGCAACTGGGTTTCGGCGAGCAGGCCCTGTTCCCACATGAGCCGGGTTCGGACCGAAATGCGCTCGGAGAGCACCAGCGGATCGCACATCAACTCGTAGGTCTGCCACTCGGCCTGCAACAGTACCGCGCGCGGCTGGGTACGCCACCACGCCAGCGGCCGTCCGCCCACGCGCACGATCTCGAGCGCACGCAGGACGCGCTGGCGGTCACGCGGCGCCAGTCGTTCGGCCGCTGCCGCATCCAGCGCGCGCAACTGCTCGTGCATCGCGACCACGCCCACCGTCGTGCACTCCGCCTGGAGCGCAGCACGCACCTCGTCGTCCTTCGGGGGTTCGGGGTGCAGGCCGCGTTGCAGCGCGGCCAGATAGAGTCCAGACCCGCCCACGAGAACCGGCGCGACGCCGTGTTCGAAACAGCCTTCGCAGGTCGCGGCCGCCGCCCGTGCCCAGCCACCAGCCGTGGGCTGCTCACCGAGCGAGAACAGCTCGAACAGACGATGGGGCTGAGCGGTGCGTTCTTCCGGGGTCGGTTTCCCCGTGCCGATTTCGAGTTCGCGCAGCACTTGGCGGGCGTCCGCGCATACCACTTCGCCGCCCAACCGGCGTGCGACCTCTTCACCGAGCGCGGTCTTGCCCGTGGCGGTGGCGCCGACGATGGCGATGAGCGTACGACGCATGGCGCGCTAACTGCGCCCGAAGCGGCGGTGCAGTTCGTCCAGATCGAGACGAACGAACGTCGGGCGGCCGTGCGGATCGCCGTGCGGACGAGAAGTCGCAAACAGGCGGTCGACGAGCGCACGCATCTCCTCGCGCGACAGGGCCTCACCGGCGCGAATGGCAGCGTGGCAGGCGTGCGAATTGGCGACACGCTCGAGCATGTCGTCCTGCGCTGTCGGCCCGCCCTCGCTGATGCCATCGAGCACGTCCTGCAGCAGCTGCGCCGGCCACTCGACCTTGAGCCCCGAAGGCACGCCCTTGATGACCACCGTCGGCGGCGACAGCGGCGACAGGTCCCATCCCAACTGTTGCAGGAGCGGCCCGACCTCGAGCAGCAGATCGAACTGCGCTCGCGACAGGTCGACCAGGGCCGGGAACAGCAAGCCCTGTGAGGCGCCCTGAGCGCCGCGCAAGCGCGCGATGGCCTGCTCGTAGAGGATGCGCTCGTGCGCCGCATGCTGGTCGATGATGACCAGCCCGTGGCGCACGGGCGCGAGGATGTACGTGCGGTGCAGCTGCCACATCTCGGGCTCCGCGGTGGCCGCGGCCGAAGCCGGTGGTGCGGGCTCCGGAGCCAGGCTCGCACCCGCTGGCAGCGCGATCGGTGCGTCGGCTGCCGGGTCTCCACCGGAGACCGGCAGCAGCAGCGGCATCTGCGACGAGAACGGCGGAGCCGGACCATCGAATGGCCGCTCCCGGACGCGGTCCGCCCACGGTGGCAGGGTGTCCTCGGGCCCACCGGGCCCACCGCGCACCACGGCGAACGGCGGATGGATGCTGGCGAGCGGCTGCGAACACGCCGCCGCGACCAGGGCGAACACAGTGTCGTCGTCGGCGAAGCGCACTTCACGCTTGGTGGGATGCACGTTCACGTCGAGCCGGTCGGGTGGCACCGTGAGCCACACCACCGCGGCCGGAAAACGGCCATGCGGCAGCAGATTCCCATAGGCGTGGCGTAGTGCCTGCGATAACGCCGGGCTCTGCACCCAGCGGCCGTTGACGAGGAACACCTGACCCTCGCGCGTGGCGCGGGCATGCTCGGGCAAGCCGAGCAGTGCGGTCACGGCGTAACCACCCCGTTGCGCCGAAGCCTCGAGCAGTTGCTCGGCGTGACGCGTTCCCCAGACCTGTGCCGCGCGGTCGCGCTGCGAGGCGGCGGCACTCCAGTCGAAGCGCTCCTTGCCATCGACCACGAGCCGCCACGCCGTTCCGGGTTGCGCCAGCGCATAACTCTCCACCATGCGAATGGCGGCACGCAGCTCACTGGCTGGCGCGTTCAGGAACTTCCGTCGCGCGGGAGTGTTGTGGAACAGGTCGCGGACCTCGACGGTCGTGCCCGGCTGGCGCGCCACGAACCCGCGCTCCACGACGTCCCCACCATCGACACGCACGAATGCCGCTGCATCCTCGCCGCTGGGCCGGGACGTCAGTTTCATGCGGCTGACCGCCGCGACGCTCGGCAGGGCCTCCCCGCGGAACCCCAGCGTCGAGAGATGGTCCAGGTCATCGAGCGCGGACACCTTCGAGGTGGCATGCCGTTCCAGCGCGAGTTCCAACTCCGCCGGCGCGATACCACCCCCGTCGTCGGCGACACTGAACCCATGATCGAGCGTCTTCTCGACGCGAACCTCGATGGCACGGGCCCCGGCGTCGAGCGCGTTCTCGACGAGCTCCTTGAGCGCCGACAGCGGGCGTTCGATCACCTCGCCGGCGGCGATGCGGGACGCGGTCTCGGGTGGGAGCCTGCGAATGGACTGGGACACGGGACCTCCGGGTGGGCCGCGCAGGATGCGGTCGGCCTCACGGAGGGTCAAGCGCGCTGAACGCTGCGACGGGGCCGGGGTCGGGCTAGGGCTCGGCCAGCCAGACGTCGGCCGCGGTGAGCAGGGCGTCGGCATCCTCGGGTCCCACGAGCGCCACGTGGCGATCCACGAACGCCGCGGCCGGCGCGCCCAGGCCGGCCTCCTGCCAGGACTGCTCCCAGGCGTGCAGCAGTCGCTTACGCAATTGCGCGAAGGCATCCGGTTCCCCCGCCGCCAGCAATGTCAGCACGAGCGGGAACGGCTGCGCGAGCGCATCCGTGTCGCGCATCTGGGACGGCAGCGCGGCGACCATGTACTGCATGGCTTCCGGTGCCGCCGGGAACTCAAGCCGGTGCAGCTCGAAGCGGAGTCCGTCGCGACGATGCCGTTCCACCGCCATGTCGACGCGCACCCGGAAGGTCTCCGGGTCGAGCCAGCGTTGCTCGCGGTTCGGGGTCAGCGGGAACGACGCCACCGACCGTTCCCGGTCCTCGCGGTCCCAGGTGTCACGCAGCTCACCGAGCATGCCCTGCCACGAATCGAGGCCCGCCTTCGCATCGAGGCTGGCGCCCGCCAGCACGCCACGGCGCTGCATGGTGCGGAACGGCCATGCCGCCCACGTCCGACCACGACCCGGATCGCTCAGCCGTGTCACCACCTGTGGCGTGCCCATCTCGTTGGCGAGATCGATCAAGCCCCTGAGCAGCTTGTCGACCGGACCGATCTGTGCGACCAGTCGCAACTGAGAGCGGTCGATGGCGTGCAGTTCGGCGGTGCCCGCGCCCGACATCTGCACCAGGGCCTTCAGCGCGGTTTCCAGCTGCTGACGGGTCTCGGGCGAGGGGAAATCATCGAGAGTCCCGACGCTCATGCGGGGTTCGGCGGGTGTGACGATGGCGCGAGGTTCGAGCGGCGTGCGTTCGGTCAGGTCCGGCAGCGCCTTGTCGACGAGCGCATCGACCGCGCCCGAGAGCGTCTGCTCGAGCGCCGCGGCATGCATCGCAAGCGTTGCATCGATGCCGGGGTTCGAGGTGTCACGGTCCGCGACGCGTCCGCGCCGGAACTCGTCCGGGGTCATGCACGGCGTGCCGAGTGCGACCAGGAGGCTTTCGAGCTGGGTGCGGCGTGAACTGCGCTCGCTCACCACCGCGAGGTCGAAGATCTCGCGCGTCAGGTCGGCCAGATCGAAGGTCCGCGGTAAACCACACAGCTCCGCGACCCGGACTCCGGCGTCCTGCGGACCGTCCCCGGCGACCAGACGAACGCTCACAGCGGGCTCCTGGAAGAGCTCGGAGATGAGGTCTGCGTCCTGCCAATCGAAATCGATGAGCAGCAGACGACGCGGTGCCGGGGCACCAGTTTCGGCGGTCGAGTTCACCATCGCGGCGAGGGTCTCCGGGCGAGTTGGCCAATACGCTCCGGTTATCGGCCAGCGCCGGGCGGGGCGTGAGTGGTTCGGCCTCACCTGCCCGCATGCGCCGGAACTCGCGGGCAGGCCGGGGCACCCCACCGGCCCGCCCGACGGGTCACTCCTCGGGGGGTGGTTCGGGCAGCGGAATGGCGGCCAGGGAACGATCGAGGATTCGCACCGGGTAGCGGCGCTTGAGTTCGTCGAACCAGACCGTGAGCTTGCGTTCGATGGCGGCCTTGCCCAGCTCGTCGACCCGTGCCTTGACACGGTCCGGGGACGGCTCGCGACGTTCCATCAGGCGAACCCGTGCGATGCCACCAGGCCAGCGCACCCATTGGCTGGTCTGCCCTACCTCGAGCGCAGCCGGATGCAGGTCGTCTCCGAACACGAGGGAATCGAGCGCGGCGGGGAGCGCGCCCCGTTCGCCCGTCGCGCCCGCACTCAGCTCGCGCGAACGATTGAGACCGCCCCACAAGGCACCGAGGCTGTCAAAGGACCAACCGGCGTGCGACAGCGAATCCAATTCCGCCACCTTGAGCATGAGCGCTCGCTCGCCGGCACCTTCTCGGTAGGCCGCCAGTGCCTTCACCCGGGCCGACTCCCAGTTCGGGACCGCACCGCTGATGATGGAGTCCACCCACGTGATCCAGTAACCTTCACCCTTCGCCTGCCACTTGATGGGCATGACCTCGCCGGCCTTGAGCGCATAGAGCTTCTCGAAATAAGGGGCGAGTGCCGGATTGCGATTCGGGGTATCGGCGTCCGCCGTGAACGTGGGTGTGTCGAGCCCGAGCTTCGCCGCCACCGCGCGGCCCTGTGCCGCAGTGCGAATGACACGCACCAGGCTGTCGGCCTGCAACATGGCGATCGTGTCCGCCTCGGTGCGAGCCAGATCGCTCGCGACAATGGAGTACACCAACTTGAGCGGCTGCACATAGGACGCAACGTGTTCCGTGCACAGGATGATGTGGTAGCCGACCTCGGTCTTGATGGGCCCGCGAAGCTCGCCCTCCTGCATCGCGAATGCCGCCCGTTCGAACGGTTCGAGCATCGCACCGCGGGCGAACACGCCGAGGTCGCCGCCCTTGTCCCTGGTCGCGGGATCATCCGAGAACCGCGCCGCGATGTCCTCGATGCGCTCGCCGGCTCGGATTCGTGCCAGCAGTGAATCCGCACGCGCGCGCGCCGCACGATCCGCGGCCGGCGAATCGGAGATGGGCGAGATCAGGACGTGCTTCGCCCGCACGAGTTCGTCCGCGGAGTACTTGCCGATGTTGCGGCGGTGCCAGTTCTCGACCTGGGCACGCGTCAGCTTGACCCGATCCAGGGGGGGCTGGCGCACGACCATCCGGGTGAAGACGTACGTACGCCCACCACCGAAGCGCTTGGGGTCGGCAGCGAACAGCTTGCGGGCAGAGGCCTCGTCGATCGCACGACGGCGGGCGTCGAGCGCCACCGCAAGCGCCGGTTCGACCTGCTCGAATGCTGGCGTGTGCGAAGCGATGCGGCCCGTGACCTGCCAGACGAGGAAGCCCCGCGCGAACGGCGCGATGCCCGCGCCGCGTGGTTCTCCCCGGCGCCACACCGTGTCGCTCAACGCCGCCGCGGCGAAGCCCGTGTCGATATCGGCACCCCGGGGCGCAGGCTTGGTGTCGCGGACACGCAGGCTCCCCTCGAGCGCAGCCGCGCGACGGCCGGAACTCCAGGCCTGGTACAGATCGTCGGCTTGAACGCGTGCCATCTCGAGCCTGCGCTCCCGCTTCCAGCGCGACTTCGCCTCATCGCGCACCTGGGCGAGCGGCTTTGCCACGATCGAGCCCGACTTCGAATCGAACGATGAGAAGTCCGCGAGGTGCCCGCGGTACCAGCGGTCAAGTTCCGCTTCGGTCGGTTCCGCGATGCGCAACGCTCCGGTGTCCACCACGGCATAGCGGAAGGTCCACGCCGGCCCGGACAGCGAATCGCGCAGCGTCTCGAACAGCAGCCGGCGCTCGCGCTCCTCATGGTGGAGCCGCGAGTCCTCGCGCAATCGTCCACGGATGTCCTTGGACACCGCGGCGAGCGGGGCGGTGTGTGCCGGTTCGGACTTGTCGACGCGCACCACCAACCAGCCCTCGGTGCCGCGCACCGGGTGCGGCAGGGTCCGGCCGACCGCGGTCTTGAACACCGCCGCCTTCGCGGCCTCGTCGCCCTGCCAATAGCCCGGGAAGTTGTCGGGCAGCACGCTGACGTCAGCGCGCGGCCCGCCGTATGCGGCGGAAGCCTGCTCCAGCCGGCTGCCACCCGCCGCCGCCGCGAGCACGCTATCGGCGGCAAGCCGCATGCGCTGGGTCCACGCCGCGCCGGCGGCGGCGTCGCTCCGCTCGACGGCCGTCATCGGCGGATCGTTGACGAATACGACACTCAAGGTTGCGCGTTCCGGACGCCGCCATTCCTGGAGATGATCGCGGTAGTAGGCCAGCACCTCGGACTCCCGTGGTTCCGGGTAGTTGCCGTTGAAGTCGCTGGCGCGCAAGGACAGATCCTCGGTGATCGCATGCCGGAGCAAACGCAGCGCGCGCTGCCGGAGGATCCCCTCCTCGGGACGATACCGTGCCTTCATCCGTTCATCGAGTCGGCGCGACACCAACTGTTCGCCAGCCGTCAGCAGTGCCGCCTGCATCCTGGCGGGCTGGGACATGCGCGTCATGTTCCAGCGCTGCGCATCGAAACCGCCATCGGGGCTGAAGAACGGATCACGCTTGAGCACAGACTCGGCCTCGGCACCGGTCGCGGTGAGGCCCAGGCGCTTGGCCTCGAGCGTGAGCAGGTTCATGCGAATGAGGGTCTCGAGCATCTGACGGCGCAGCAAGTCCTTGAACTCGGCCGGGCGTTCCTCGCCACGGGCCGCCATCTGCTGTTGGTATGCCGCCACCCGGCGCTCGAACTCGTCTCGCCCGATACGGCGGTCCGCCACGGTGGCCACCGCTGGCGATGCCGGCGGCGCCTGCGCCAGCACATGCCACGCCGGTACGACCACGAGCCCCAGGACTACCCACAAAGCCCAAACGCGTGCTTTCACCTGCCATCCTCTCTTGCCCGGCGCTTGACGATGCAAGCGGCCGACCCTAGCGTGCCGCGCCCATGTGGACTCTCGAGCGAAACGCGGCGGTTCCTTTCTGGCAGCCCCGGGATCCAGATCCCGAGGCCGTGCTGCTGTTCTCCACCCGGCGCGGCGGCGTGAGCCGCGCACCTTACGACACACTCAACCTCGGCCGCTCGACCGAGGACGAAACAGCTGCGGTGACCATGAACCGCGACCGGCTGCTCGGTGCCGCCGGTCTCGACCGAGTCCACCTCGCGACCGCCGGCCAGATGCATGGCGCCCGTGTCGTCGAGGTCACTGATGCCAGGCATCACGACGAGTGCGACGCACTCGTGACGCGCACGCACGGCGTGGTGCTGGCCGTGACCACGGCCGACTGCATGTCACTGTTGTATCACGCCCCCGGTGTCGTGGCCGCGGTCCACTCCGGCTGGCGCGGCACCGCCGAGGCGATGCCGCAGACCGCTCTGGAGGCGGTCTGTCGGCTCGCCGGGTGCGCGCCGGACGCCGTCCACGTGGCGATCGGCCCCGCGATCCGGGGCTGCTGTTATGAAGTCGGTGACGATGTCGCGGTACGATTCCCGGCTGCCGCGGTGCGCACGACCGAACGAGGTCCCCACCTCGACCTGCCGATTGCAGCCACGCTCGCTCTGCTGGCCGCGGGTGTGCGTCCGGAATCGATCCACGACACCGGTGCGTGCACGTACTGCGAACCTGCCCTGTACTTCTCCCACCGCCGCGACCGCGGGTTGACCGGACGCCACTGGGGCGTCGCGGCGCTACGGGCTCAGCGGTAGGGGATGTGACGGGCAGGGAGTATAGCAGCGACCGCGGGCCCGTCACGTGCTCGATGGCGGGCTTGACGGGGTCCTGAAACTCGGGCGAATGTCTCCGCTGGACTCCGCCCCCCCCCGACGCTCCCGAGGAACTCCATGCGACCGTTGCGAACGATGCGACCGATGCGAACGTTCCTCGCCCTGATCCTGGCCGCCGGGCTGTGCTCCAGTGCGTGCGCCGCCGCGCGCGCCACGTCAGTCGCGCGCACCTCCCCCACACCCGCCAGTGAGCCTCCGGCGGCGAGCCGGCCTGCACTCCCAGCCGCGACAGTCACACCGGCGCGTCCGGGCGAGAATGCTTCCGCGACCGCGGCCACACCGGCGGCCGAGCTGGCGGCTGCCGCGGTCGTGCTCCAGACGGCAGAGGGTGACATCGTGCTGCGGCTGTTCCCGGCGGACGCGCCGAAGACCGTGGCCAACTTCGTCAAACTGGTGAACGAGGGCTTCTACGACGGACTGACGTTCCACCGTGTGGTGCCCGGGTTCGTGATCCAGGGCGGCGACCCCAACTCGCGGGACGACAACCCATTCAACGACGGCCAGGGCGGGCCGGATCACAAAGTGCCGGCGGAGTTCAAGCGCAAGCACGTTCGCGGTGCGGTCGCGATGGCACGCATGCCCGACGTCGTCAATCCCAAGCGCGAGTCCAATGGCTCGCAGTTCTACATCGCGCTGCGTGACCTGCCGAGCCTGGACGGCGGCTACACCGTGTTCGGCGAGGTGGTTTCGGGCTGGGACACCATCCACCGCATCGTCGCGCTCGCCGAACGCACGGACATCGCGCGCACGGGAGACAACGCCAACCCCGGCAAGCTGGCGCTCATCAAGCATGCCCGTCTGGTGCCAAGCGGCAAGCGCGCTGCGGCCTCGGATGCTGCGACCCCGAAGCCCGCTTCGCCGGCGGACAGCAGCCAGCGCTAATTCCGCCAGTGGCACAGTCCGAGTGCCGCCAGCAGCTCGAACCACTCCTCGAGTGCAGCGCCGTCGGTGTCATGCCCTTCGAGCGCAAGTCGCGCCGCGATGTCGTGGATTCCGCGTACGCCGTCACAGGCGAACCACGCCAGATCCAGCGTCGTCGAACCGCCCGGGATCGCGCTCTCGACGGCATACAGCCGCTGCTGTCGGGACTCCCCAAGCGCGTCCCAACCGGACAGGAGCCCGCGCATCGGGGGCAGTAGCGCGCCCAGGTCGCGGACCGGGACACGGCCGGGGGTCACGGCGATCACGACCGGCTCATGCACGACCGCGGGCAGGATCTCGGAATCCCAGAATCCCTCCAACTCGTCGACCGCGAGCGGCAAATGGGAAGCCAGCGCAAGGCGAACGGCATGGCCTGCGGGCAGCCCGGTCGTCAGCCGCTCGACGCTGGCGAGCGCACGCAGCGCGCGTTCGCGTTCGGCTTCCGCGGCGAGCCGCGGGCGCGGCCGGTCCAGTGCGGCCAGCATGCGGCGCCGAGCGCCGCGCGCCACCAACTGCAGCAGCCAGCGGATCTCATCAGCGCCCGCCATCGCGACGAAGCCCGCGTAGGTCGCCGCGGACCGCACCGCGAGCGCCAGCGAATCGGGATCGCAGCGGTCCGGCGAGTCGAGGTCGGTGTGGTAATAGCGATCCGGCCACTGGATGAGCATCGGACAGGGCACACCCATCGCCGGGTCGAGCCACAACGCGTGATCGCTCCCGCCCGAATACGGGACATCGGCGAGGCGCGCCAGTGAATAATGGCCAGCGCCGGAGAAGTCCCGCACCCAGTCCTGCGCCGCGGTGCGCACGCGCGCCAGCAGCTCATCTGCGAACGAGCCGAGGAAGTGCGGGGCCTGCTCCAGGAGGAAAGTCGAACCGCACTGCGCTTGCGACTCACCCACCATGTCGAGGTTGATCGCGGCCACGGTCGTGGCGGCGCGTGCCGGATCCCGGGCCTGCCAGGCGTACGTGCCCGTGAACTCCGGCATCCACAGGAAGCGCACCGTCCGCCGGGGTGCTGCCCATTCGCCCGTGTCGGCGAGCGCTTGCAGCACGCGTGCGGTCTCCAGCACCGCAGCCGCGCCTGAGGCATTGTCATTGGCACCGGGCTGTGGATGACAGAAGTGTCCGGTCACCAGCACCTCCCCCGGCAGCGTGCCCGGGAGCGTGGTGGTCACGAGCGGGATCGTGCCGATGTAGCGTTCGCACGCGAAGTCGGCCTCGAGTTCGAGCATTTCGCCGGCCGCAAGACGTCTGCGCCACTCGGCCCCGCGCGCTGCGCTCACCACCACTCCCCAACCGCGGGGCCGCTCGCCACACCACCAGAACGAGGTGTAGCACAGTGAGTCGCGGTCGTGGTCCGCCGTGCGCACTGGTGGCATGAGCCGGCGTCCGTCACTCACGATGCCCGCCGCACCGCGTGCCACCACGGCCTGCTCGTGCACGCGCTGGACCGGAGCTGAGGTCAGCACGACTTTCCCGCGGATGTCGACCGTGGCGAGATCGCCCAGTGCATCGAGCACCACCACCGGCCAGCGGCCACGTGCCGAAGCGCTGCGCTGCACGATCGACAGCGGAGCCGCGGCGAACGACGCCACTTCCTCGGAGCCGGTGCTGGAGTGCAGCGTCGCCGTCGCGTGCTCACAACGCCAGCCCTCTGGCATCGGGAAGCCCAGACAGCGGGTGATCCCATCGGCGGGCACCTCGACGCGCTCGGGGACGAACCCTGCGGAACGCAAGGCGCCTTCGAGCCAGGCGGCGGCGGCATCGTAACCGGGGCTCGCCTGGATGCGATGGAAACGCGCGATGGACCGGACGTCGGCGAGCGCGCGCTCTCCGCTGGTGTGGCGCCGGACGGCTGCAAGCAGTGCTTCGTACACTCGGTTACTCCGGGGTCGGTCCAGTGCCGTGCGCCGCGCGCCGAACACGGCGCGTGAGCCAAAGTGCCACCGCCAGCAGCAACGGCAGACCATATTCAACGAGTCGCCAGGCCAGCGGCGGATGGTAAGCGCCGCCCTCAGCAGGACGGGCGAACGCACCGTACCCCAGCATGACGGTGCAGGACAGCAGCAGCCACACCGCCGAGTATGTGCTGGAACCCACAGGCTCCAGCGCCAGGACCCAGCCCAGGTACCACGGGTGAACCACGGGTCCCATCAACAACCCCGCGCGCAGCAGGAGTCTTGTCGCATGGACCGTGGAG
Organism: bacterium; assembly: GCA_031360075.1. Lineage (GTDB taxonomy): Bacteria > Eisenbacteria > RBG-16-71-46 > RBG-16-71-46 > RBG-16-71-46 > JAIOPA01. The sequence continues at coordinate 18,889 of JANMAX010000265.1, forward strand.
AGTTGGCGTATCCAAGCGAACAACATGAGTGCAGAGACCGCGCACGCCACCACGAGTCTCGCGGAGTGCTCCCCCCATGGCCCCGACAGCAACCCGTACAGCGCGTCATTGTGCCGCCAGTGGTTAGCGAACGCTTCGAGCCCCGACGCCGGTCCGTGCGCCGCCGCGACGTAGCCGGCAAGGGCCGCCACCAGCACGAGCGCAGACACCACACGGACACGCACTGGCCAAGCGCGGGCCACGAACGGCAGGGCGGGCAGGGCCACGAGCTTCACCAGCACGGCGGCGATCGCGGCGCCGGCCGAAGCCAGCGGGCGGCGTTCCGCCAGGGCCAGGGCGGCGACCAGCCAGAAGATCCCGGTCGGGTCGTGATGTGCACTGCCCGCGTACTCGGCGACGACCAGCGGGTTCCACGCATACACCAACGCATCCCACGCGGAACCGCCGCGGCGGCGGCACCACCACGCCAACAGTGCGCACAGCGCCATGTCGTGCAGCAGCACCCAGAGCTTGAATGCGAGGAGCGAGCACCAGACGCGCGCCACCAGTGCGAAACCGAGTTCCGCGACGGGCGGGTAGATGGCGCGCAGTTCCGGGTGATTGACGCGCGGATGGATCTCGATGTCGCGAAAGCGCGCCAGCGCGGGATCCGCTGGAGCGTGCGCATAGGGGTTGCCACCCCCGGCGATCACCCGGCCCTCCCACGCGTAGCGATAGACATCGTCCGACAGCGACGGCGTCACGGGGATCACCGCGGCCCGCAGCGCGAGCGCAACGAGCACCACGAACGTGCCCGATCGAGGCAGTGCACGCCAGCGGTGGCGCAGGCCGGCCGCCATTCCATAGGCCGCGAATGCCACCAGCATGAGCGCCTGGTAGCGCCCGAGTTGGCCGAGCCAGTCCGGCACGTGCCCGATGAGCGTGAAGACGAACGCCAGCAGTATCGCCAGCGCGGCGGGTTCGAGCTGCTCGGCGAGCGGGTGCGGCCTTCCATACCACCCCGGCGCGCCGCCTTCAGCCATGGCGCCGTACGAGTCTCGTTCGCCTCATGGCCACGGGGCGCGCGCGCATGCGAGGCTCAGCGCGACTTGGAGGATGCGGTGGCAGTGGCCGGCACGTTGACGCGCACCGCGCGCGTGCTGGCGTTGCCGGCCGCGTCCACCGCGCGCACCGACACCAGATGCGGGCCCGGTTGCAGTTCGGTGAGCGTGACGTGGAACGACAGGCGCCCCGAGTCCGAGAGCCCGCCATCCGGAGAGAGTGAGTGCCACGGGCCATCATCCGTGGACAGGTCGAGACGCTGGAGCCAGCCCTCCCCATCGGCGGCGCTGCCCGCGACCGCGACGCCCGCCGTGGCCCATGCCGCCGACAATGCGGTCACAGCCGGCGGCGTATTGTCGATGGTGAACGGTTCACTCACGGCCTCCGCCGTGAGTCCCTCCCCGACCGCATTGCCTTCAGCGTCCGACACGGTGACCTTCAGTCGGTAGCGCCCGTCCGAAAGTGTATTCGTGTTCCAGCTGAGCACGGACACCTCGAGATCCTTGCCGATCTCGATCCACTCGCCGGCTGGTTCGCTGCGAATCGCGACCCTGTAACGCAGGGCATCGCCGTTGGCGTCCAGTCCGCGCCATTGCAGCGTGCGCATTCCGCGCGCCCACAGCGGCATCTCGCGCAGCGGCCGGACCCCTCCGATGGTCGCCGAGTACTCGACCTTCTGGCCGCCCGCCAGCGTCTGCGTGATGGCCTCGGTGCGCGACGCCATCTCGCCTTCGCGGAATCCCTGACCCTGCGGTGCGACCGTCAGGTCCTCGATACGCGGGGGCTGGTTGCTCTCGCGGTACGACACCGCCACTTCATCGACACGCGCGTCCGCCGATGCCATGCGCACTTTCCACTGCAGGAAGCGTCCGCTCGGCGAAGCGATCGCGCCCTCGCTGCCTACCCCTTGCCAGCGGCTCCAGGTCGTATCGGGCGTATCGCTGTTCCCGGTGCGCGTGCTGAACACCGTAGCGCCGGAAGCGATCACCACAACGCGGCCGAAGCGCGCGAAGCGGCGGGCGTCCTGGACCGGAGCAAGCAATTCACCGCCGTCGGAGGCCCCCGGACCGATGCGCCATAGAGCCACCGGATTGGACGTCACGGCGAACGCACCGCCGCCACCGCCGGGCAGGACGGCGGTCACCTGTCCCTGTGCGGGGGCCAGCACGAGCGATGCCGCATTCGAGCGCTCGATGCGATAGACACCGGCGCGATTGCCGGTCCCGGCGAGCAGCGCGTGGTCGGCGAACGCCAGAGAGAACACCAACGGCTGCGGCGATGTCCACCACAGGTTGGCCTCACCCTCCTTCGTGATGCGATACAGCACCGCACGCCCCCCGGACGCACTCAGCTTGGCGGGCTGCGGACCGTCATCGGCGGACGCCGGCTCGTCGATGGCCGCCGAGACACTGAGCCCGGCTGCCCACAGATGACCATCATCGCCGAGCGCCAACGCACGGATCTCGTCTTCGCCGGCGTCGAACAAGGTGCGCGCGGAACCGTCGGCTCGCACCTGATAGATGCGGCCCCGTGAATCGCCACCCGCGTACGCGCCGCCCGCGCCATCACTCACCAGCGAGACAAGGTTGCTCTCCTCGGTGTCCAGCAGCGTGACGACCTTCCCGGACTCGATCCGCACCAGCCGTCCCTTGGTGCCCGTGGCCGCATACCACGCGCTCTTACCCGCGGGCAGCAGACCCCAGACATAGCGCTCGCCGGTCGCCGCGAGCCGCGTCGTATCCCCGTTCGTGGCGATGCGGTACACCAGTCCGCGCGGACCGGTGCCGGCGACCGCGCCGTCCCCATCGGCGGCGAGTGCCAACACCTGCCCGCCGCCGAGCTTCGCCCACACCTGCCAGCCGGACTTCTCGCTCCAGCGCAGCACCCGGCCACGGTCGCCACCGACGGCGATCGAGCCATCACGCAACTGCACCGCGCACCACGCCACACTGAGAGAGTCGGTCACGAAGGATGCCGTGCGCGGGCCGGCCCGCAACACACCAACGGCATCGACCACGACACCACGCGCCTCCGACCGAGCATGGTCGGCAGGTGAATTGCTGGTCCACCACTGCGTCTCGGCGGCGTGCGCCGACGGCATGCACGCGACTGCGGAGAGCAGGATCCACATGGCCCCGGGCAGGAGTACCCGGACCGCGATCAGCCGACTCCGAACCGGGCGCGTCGTTCCATCCTGGCGCTGCATCAGGCGTCTCCTTCATGAGCGCGCACGGCGCGCCGGCGGAATCCCAGCCGAGCGGCTGCGGCGGCAGCGCCCGGTTCCATCGTGTTGGATCGCATCTTCCCGGAGCAGCTCCTGATCAGCCGATTCAAGGGGCCTGACGGTCGACGATGAGCTCGAGCAGGAGTTCGCCTCGAAGCACGCCGACGATCGATCGCCTGGCCTCCTGCACGAGCGCCCAATCGCCACGGCGCACGCGGTCCCCGGTCTGGAGCGGCGAGGACATCAAGGGCAGCGCAGACGTCGGCAGCTCCGGGAAGTCCTCGCCATCGGCCGAGATCTCGGGCGCGCGCGCCCACAACCCGGCATAGAGTGCATCGGAACGACGCGAGCTGCCGAGGCGCTGCCAGCCGTCTTCCAGCGAGACGGCGCGGAAGCGCGACGGTAAACGCGCCGCGAGGAAACGGTCGAACTCGGTTCCGCCCGCGAGCTCGAGCAGATAGCGGCCATCCGGCAGCTCCTCGGGTACGGGCACTTCCAGCGTCACGGTCTCGCGCACACCACGCCAGCGTTCAAGCTGAGCCCGCACCACCGCGACCCCGCCCGGGCGGACGCTCGGCCGCACCAGCGTGGCGGAGCGCAGCGAGGACTGCAGCCGGCCCGGCTGGGTGTCGAGTTCCACGACGATGCTGTCGGGACGGAAGCGGCGGTACGGATTCCCGATCAGGAAGCGAACCGGAGCCCCGAGCGTGGCCGCAACGTCATTGAGCGGCGATTCACCGGCGGCGATATCCGAGACCTCGAGCCGTCGTCCACCCGCCCACACGGCAAGCGACCAGCGGATGGTTTGCATGACGCCGGTGCCGCCCGATTCCAGCATGCTGTTGAGTACCGTCGTGCTCAGGAGTTGTGGCACCAGGCTGCGGTCGTCAATGGATTCAAACGCGAAGTGCTGGTCGCGCGGCGACGCACCGCGCACGGTGACGCGGATCGGCAATAACTTCGGCGACGCACCCAGCCGGCCGCCCACGGCGGCGCGACGGTCCTGCGTGGCGGTGCCGACCGGCGTGCCTGACACCCCGAGCTTGAACGACGTGTTGACGCTGCCCATGATCGTGGTGATGCGCGCGGTCGAAAGCGGCAATCGGACTTCGCCGCTCTGGAAGAACGGATGGCCGAAGATGAGCACGCGGTCGCCATCGCGGTAGGTCACCGTGCCGATGGCCGAGAAATTGAGATCGCCGCGCAGGACATCGACGGCCACGGCATCGCCCGGAGCGAGTGTCGCGTCGGAAGCGGACGCGATGGATGGCGCGCCCGGGCTGGCCGATGCACGGTCGCGGCCGCCCGGCACGACCGCGAACCCCTGCGGCTCGAACATCTCGCGGATGCTGGTCATGGCGGCCGGGTTGGCACCGCTCACGGCGAGCGGCAGCGCCAGCCACGGATGGGACGATGCGCGAGCGGACATCGGCAGCGCGCCAGCCGAGTCGGCGTCGCTCCAGTTGAACTCGCGGAAACGCGCCCGCGAGGCCGCAGCCGGATCGACGCCGACCGGGCCGGGAGTTTCGCCGGTCGCGCGTCCCTCGGGCTGGTCCAGCACCGCCAGCATCTCGGCGATCGGCGTGATGCCGAAGATGGGCTCCTTGGAGAACGCCCAGCCGGACGACAGCGCACCGATCAGCTTGCCGTCGACATACACGGGCGAACCACTCATGCCCTGTGCGATGCCCGTGCGCTCGACGCGCTCGCCCAGTGCGCGGGCCAGGATGAGGTCGCCTTCGGCGCGGCCACCGGGCATGACACCGACGATCTCCGCCTCGAACGACTCGACGGAGTCACCCGCGAACACCGTGCGCACGACTGCCCGCTGGCCCGGGAACAGCGCGGACGGCGGCAACGTCGGGACGACCGGGGCAGCGGCCCGCGCCAGCGCGGGCAGCACACCGAACAGGAGCATCAGCCAAGGGGTTTTCACAGGGAGCGGAATCTAGCAGACCGCACCGGCGCCGTCGCATCTGCCGAGGCATCGTGCTCAAAGTCCAGACCCTTGCGAGACACGCTCGCGGCGACACCACGCTGGCCGCCGGACCGTGCCGCCACCACGGTCGCCAGCGGCCCGACTCCCGCCTGCCGGAGTTGAACCAGCGCTCGCCGCCGCGTAGTGTGCGCGTCCCATGAACTCACCCTTCCTCGACCGGCTCGCACTGGGCCCGCTGCTCGCCGACGGCGCCATGGGCACCCTGCTGTTCCAGAAGGGCATCCCGTTCGAGCGCTGCTTTGACGAATTGAATGTCACGCATGCCGCCCTGGTCGAGGAGATCCACCGCGAGTACCTCGCGGCCGGCGCCGAGCTCATCGAGACCAACACATTTGGCGCCAATGCCGTACGGCTTTCGGCTCACGGGCTCGATGAGAAGGCCGGTATCCTCGCGCGCCAAGGCGCCAAGGTGGCCCGGAACGCCCGGGAAATCGCCGGCACCGTGGCGTTCGTCGCGGGCTCCATGGGCCCGCTCGGCAAGGCGCTCGTGCCGTTCGGTCCCGTGACGCCAGCCGACGCCGAAGCGGCGTTCCGCGCGCAAGCCGGCGGACTGTTGGAAGGCGGCGTCGAGATCTTCATCCTGGAGACGTTCCAGGACCTGAACGAGATCCTCGCGGCGATCCGCGCGATCAAGAGTGTCACCGCCGAGTTGCCGATCATCGCGCAGATGACGTTCGGCTCCGACGCCAAAACGCGCTACGGCCACACCCCCGACCTTGTGGTGCGGGCCCTGAAGCAGGCGGGCGCCGACGTGGTCGGCGTCAACTGCGGTATCGGCCCGCAGGCGACGCTCGAGTTGCTCGAGCAGTTTATCGAGGCCGCCAACGGCACCCCGGTGTCCGCCATGCCGAATGCCGGGTTGCCGCAGTTCGTCGAAGGGCGCTACGTCTATCTGTCGAGCCCCGAGTATTTCGCGGACTTCGCCGCGCGAGCGGTGGCTCTGGGAGTGAAGCTCATCGGCGGCTGCTGCGGCACGACTCCGGCGCACACCCGCGCGATGCGCGAACGCCTCGCTTCGCACCTGCCCGCCGAACGGCTGCCGAGCGGCGCCGAAGTGCACGTGCTCGAGCCCGTGGCGGCCGCCGAGTCGGCGCTCGAGCATGAAGAACCGTCGCTGCTACGGCTCATGCGCCAGCGCTTCACCGTGAGCGTCGAGATCGATCCGCCGCGCGGTATCCAGACCCAGAAGGTCATGGCCGGGGCGCGGCTCATGGCCGAGCGCGGTGTCGACTGCATCAATGTGGCCGACAGTCCCATGGCGCGCATCCGCATGAGTGCCATGGCGCTCACCACGCTGATCCGGCGGGAACTGCCCAGCATGGAACTGATCCTCCACTACACGACGCGCGACCGGAACCTGATGGCGCTGCAGAGCGAGCTCCTGGGTGCGCATGCACTGGGCTTGCGCAATATCCTGTGCTTGACCGGCGACCCGCCGAGTCTGGGGGACTACCCCAACATGACGGCGGTGTATGACACCGACTCCGTTGGCCTCATCAAGATCGTGCGCCAACTGAACGAGGGCACCGACCAGGCCGGCTCCGCGATCGGCGGCCGGACCGGCTTCGCCGTGGGCTGCGGCGTGAACCCGACCTCCGAGGACCTGCCCAAGGAGCTGGACCGCTTCCGCCGGAAGCTCGACGCCGGGGTGCAATACGTCATGACGCAGCCGGTGTACGAGCTCGACAGCTGGAAGCGCTTCCTCGACGAGGTCGGCGGAATGCCCAAAGTGCCCTTGCTCATCGGCATCCTGCCGCTGCAGTCGTTCCGGCATGCCGAGTTCCTGCACAACGAGGTCCCCGGCATCCAGATCCCGGACTGGATCCGCCGCCGGATGCACGATGCCGGCAACGAAGGGCAGAAAGTCGGCGTCGAACTCGCGCGCCAGTTGCTGGCCGAGTGCCGTGACCTGGCGAACGGCGTCTACCTGATGCCGTCGTTCGGTCGCTATGAGAACTGTCTCGAAGTCCTGGAGGGCGTGCTGGACGGCGCCCGCGGACGGAGCTGAACATGGCGGGTACCGTCAGGGATGCGCGGAGCAGGCAGGGCCGGCAGGCGTCGCCGAAGCACGCCGCGAAACCGCTCAAGCGCTCGGCGAAGCGCGCCTCCCCTGCCCCGGTCGCGCTGCTGGCGGCGAGCGACGACGACGGTCGCGATGCGCTGGAGCTCTCGGCGCACGAGAATGCCGACCTGTGCGCCGGCTGCACGCGCTGCTGCGACACGGTCAGCATCGAGATCGACGCCCCGCGCTCGGCATGGGAGTACGACCAGTGGGTGTGGGTGCTGCACCACCACTCGCTCGAGGTCTACGTCGAGAAACCCGAGCGCTGGTTCCTGCACATCGAGACGCGCTGCGAGAAGCTGAACGACCAGGGCCGCTGCAGTATCCACGGCAGCCACCCCATCCTGTGCCGCGAGTACGACCCGCGCGTCTGCGAGCGCCGGCTGCCGCTGCTCGACATCGTGGCGTGGTTCAGGAACGCAGACGAGCTCGAGCGCTGGCTGCAGTCCAGGCGCCCTGCCCACTGGAATCGGCTGGTGGGCTGGCGGAAGTCCAAGATCAGCGCGGCCGCCAAGGCGAACGCCCGGCGCCAGCCCAGGAAGCTCCCGGTCGCCACACTCATCCAGATCGCCGAGGTGGGAACCGCCAGTCATGAACCGGCGACCCATCTGCCCGCGCGCAAGGTGGCGCACAAGCGCCGGTAGCGCTCCCCGCCACGGCCGGAGATCCGGGCGGGCTGCCGCCGTGCGAACGCCCCGGACCGGGCCTCAGCGCCAACCGCCGGCCGGCCGATACCTCACGCGCGTGGGAGCCGGCTGAGCCGCGCGGCCAACTGCCCCGCTGGAACCCCATCTGATACCGGAGCGCTGGAGGATGCCGTGACCACGAGCGTTGGCCGAGATCTGGCCCCGAACCATCTGAAGGCGGGCGTGCCCTCGGCGCCGGACGTGACGCCGGTGTTCTGGGGGCTCACTCCCGAGCGCGTGACGCGCTGGTTCGTGGTCATCATCACCACGCTCACGATCCTGAGCGTCGCTGAGCAGTACGTCATCCACCAGCTGGGCCGTGCAGACCTCGAGGAGTACCTGATCGCGTTCGACCTGGATGCCGAGGGCAACATCCCGACTTGGTACTCGTCCTTCGCATTGCTTGCCGCCTCGGTCCTCCTCGGTGTCATCGCGGCACACACGCGCCGCAGGAAACAACCCTACGCCGGGCATTGGCAAGCGCTGTGCATCCTGATCGCCGTGCTCTCCATCGACGAGATCGCGCAACTGCACGAGCACCTTGGCCGTTTGCACGAGACGTGGAAGACGCATGGCCTGTTCTACTTCGCATGGGTCATCCCCGGCGGACTGGCGGCACTCACCACCGGAGCGGTCTTCCTGCGCCTCCTGCTCCACCTGCCCGCAGCCACGCGCAATCGCTTCATCGTCGCCGCGCTGGTGTTCTGCGGCGGGGCGCTGGGTGTCGAAGCGCTGGGCGGCTGGCGTGCCGAGACCATGGGCATGAACAACATGACGCATTCTTTGATCGCCACGGTCGAGGAGGTCCTGGAGATGGCCGGCGTCGCCATGCTCGTGATCGCGCTGCTGCGCCACATGGCAGCCGCGGGCATGAGCGTGTTCGTGAGCGCGGAACCCAGGCCCGAACGGCTGCCCGACATCCGTTCGACGTGGCCATTCCATCAGGAGTGAGACCGGCGTCCGGCCGGCAGGAACCTCAGGCGCCGTAACGCTTCTTCCACTCCGCCAGCCGCTGCAGCGCCTCCAGCGGCGTCATGCCGTCGGGCGACAGCCGGCGCAGCTCCTCGGCGAGCGGGTGTTCGGCATGAGCCGCGGTCTCGAACAACGGTAGTAGCGCCGGCGCGCCGTCGCGTTTGGGATGTTTCGGGGCTTTCTCGAGTTCCTCGACCGTGCGCTCGCTCTCGAGTTCAGCCAGCACCACCCGGGCGCGCTCGAGCACGCTCTCGGGAAGTCCGGCGAGCTTGGCCACGTGAATGCCATAACTACGGTCCGCGGGGCCGTCGGCGATGCGGTGCAGGAACACCACACCGTCGCCCCACTCCTTCACGGCGACGTGCGCGTTGGCCAGCCGCGGGAGTTTTTCGGACAGTTGCGTGAGCTCATGATAGTGCGTCGCGAAGATGGTGCGCGGCCGCGCTCCGCGCGCATCATGCAGGTGTTCGGTGACGGCCCATGCCAGCGCCAGACCGTCGTAAGTGGCCGTACCGCGGCCGATCTCGTCCAGCAGCACGAGCGACCGCGAGGTCGCCGATCTCAGGATTTCGGCGGTCTCGCTCATCTCGACCATGAACGTGCTCTGCCCTGCGCCCAGCCGGTCGGCGGCACCGACACGCGTGAACAACCGGTCGACCAGACCGATCGTGGCCTGCTTGGCCGGCACCCACGAACCGCACTGCGCCAGCAGAACCAGCATCGCGACTTGGCGCAAGTACGTGCTCTTGCCACCCATGTTCGGACCGGTGAGCAGGAGCAACTGGCGCTCGCCCGCATCCAGGCGGACATCGTTGGCGACGAACTCGCCGCGCGGCAGCAGCCTCTCCACTACCGGGTGGCGGACCCCGTCCGCCACGAGACGGTCGCTGTCCTCCAGCACGGGCCGTGACCAATCGAAGCGCGCGGCGGCCTCGGCGAGCGCCGCCTCGGCATCGAGCCGCGCCAGCGCATCGGCCGCGGACTGCAGTGACGCCACGAAGTGTCCCGCTTCCTCGCGCAAGGCCACGAACAGTTCATGCTCGCGGGCCTTGAGCTTCTCGTCCGCTCCCAGGACCTCGGACTCGCGCGCCTTCAGAGCAGGCGTCACATAGCGCTCGGCGTTCGTCAGGGTCTGGCGGCGCTCGTAGTCGGCGGGAACCCGGTCGCGGTGCGAATTCGTGATCTCGAGGTAGTAGCCGAACACCTTGTTGAAGCCGACCTTCAGGCTCGCGATCCCGCTGCGCTCGCGCTCGCTGGTCTCCAACTCGGCGATCCATTGCTTGCCCGAGTGCGACAGCGCGTGCAGCGAGTCACGCAGTTCGTCGAAGCCGGCCCGGATGATGTCGCCATCGCGCGCCACCGTCGGGGGCTCGTCCACCAGAGCATCCGCGAGCCGTTCGGCGAGCGCCGGGGGCACGGCCATGGCACGGGCGGCAGGCGCGAACGACTCACCGCCCGCGCGCTCGAGCCCGGCCGCCAGGTCCGGCAGGCGCAGCAGCGCATCGCGGAGCGCTCCCAGGTCGCGCGGCGTGGCCTTGAGGCACGCAACGCGCGCCGACAAGCGTTCGAGATCGGGCAGTCCCCGGAGCGCTTCACGGAACGACGCCCGCGGGGCGTTCGGGGCGAGCCACGCCGCCACGGACTCCTGCCGCGCGTGGATTGCCGCCAGTGAGGCGAGCGGCCGTTCGAGCCAACTGCGCAGCCGGCGTGAGCCGGCTGCAGTGACAGCCAGATTCAGGTGATACCACAGCGTGTGCGACGGTTCGCCGCCGGGCTGCGGTGTGAACAACTCCAGATGGCGCGCCGTGGCAGCATCCAGCCGCAGCACGGCGTCCTCGCTCCAGCGCTCGACGCGCGTCATCTGCGCGGCCATGCCGCCCTGTGTGCGGTCGAGATAGTCGAGCGCCGCCGCGGATGCAGCCAGCGCCAGCGGCAGGTCGGCATGCGCATCGGCCACCACCGCACTCCAGCGCGCGGGCGGGCCCGAATCGTTGAGGTAGCGCGCCACCGGGACCGCGCTGCGGGTACCGGGCAGGCCGGCGAGTGCCGCTTCCAGCTTGGGTGCCACGCCGTCTTCCACCGGCGTCGGCACGAGCCACTCGGCGACGCGCGTCCGCGACAGCACCGATCCCGCTTCATCCCAGCCGAACTCAGCCAGCTTCATCTCGCCGGTCGAGGCGTCGGCCAGGCACAGTCCCAGGCGGTCCGGACGCGGCCACAACGCTCCCAGGAAATTGTTGGTTCCACCATCCAGGAACTGGTCGCCGGTCACCGATCCGGGCGTGAGGATCTCGGTGACGCCCCGCTGCACGAGCCCCTTGGCTTGCGCGGGGTCCTCCAGTTGGTCGCAGATTGCCACCTTGTGCCCGAGGCGGAGCAACCGCGAGACGTAGCCGTCGCGCTGGTGCCACGGGAACCCGCACATCGGGATCGGGTCCGGATCGCTCTTGTTCCGCGAGGTCAGCGTGATGCCGAGCAGTGGTGCGGCGCGCACCGCGTCCTCGAAGAACAGCTCATAGAAATCGCCCATGCGGAAGAACAAGAACGCATCGGGGTATTCCTGTTTGGTGCCGAGGTACTGCTTCATGAGTGGCGTCTTTGCAGCCGTACCGGCAGCCGCACCGCCAGCCGCACCCGCGTCACCGCCGGACACCGGTGTGGTCACGTTCCTGCCCCGCGTCATGGCTTGGCCAGCAGCGGCGGCTGGCCCAGGCGCGCGGCCTCGAGGCTACGCGGCCAGCGCCGCAGCAAGCGGTCGCGCGCGGCGCTGGCGTCGGCGGTGCGATGTGCCTGCTCGCACAGCGCCGCATAGCGCTCGAGCGCCGCCGGTTCCGCCTCGCCCGCCGGGCCATCCAGCAGCCGGCGCAACACATCGAACTCGCGCTGGGGTTCGCCGGTGAGCGCCAGCGCCTGGGACAGGCCCAATTGCGCAAACGGTCGCAGCGGATGCGAGAGCGCAGAGACCTCTTCGAACGCCGCACGTGCGCGCCCACCGTCTCCGACTCCGAGCCACGAGACGGCCTGGCGGTAACGCGCTTCCGCACGGTCGTAACCCGAGAGCCGCGCCGCGGCACGACCGTAGGCCTCGGCCGCGAGCCGGTACTCCCCGCGCGCCAGGTGGAACTGCCCGAGCGTGAATGCCGCCCCGGCCGAGACCGAGCGCGGCCCCCTGGCCTCGAGTTGACGGAGTGCCGGGGCCAGGCTGTCCGTGGGCAGGCCCGGGGGGAGCTTGCCCCACACGGGTTCCAGCGCGTGCGCGGGTGCGAACGCGAGACATGCGGCCAGCAGGCCGCCGAGGCAGGTCAGGGGACGCATCGGGGGCAGCAGTGTAGGGCCGTGAGGGTGCGGCCGCCAACCCCGGACGCCGAACACAAAAGACTCCGGCTGGCCCCCCTTGCGGCGAGCCAGCCGGGTCAGTACTCCAGACGCGGGGGCGGGGGCCGCAAGCCCCCGCCCCCCGGGAACAACAAAACGCCCGCCGGC
>JANMAX010000276.1:0-12844 GCA_031360075.1 bacterium
GCGCGTGCGGAACAGCACTTCACTGGCGTAGATGTTGCCCACGCCGGCGATCTTGCGCTGGTCCAGGAGCCACGTCTTGATACTGCTGCGTGCGCCCTTGGCGGCGGCTCGGAGCGCAGCGCCGTCACGGCGTTCGGCCAATGGGTCGGGCCCCAGCAGCTTCAACGACGCATCGCTTGCCAACTGCGCGGTGGGCACGACGCGAAGCATGCCGAAGCGGCGGATGTCCTGGTACCAGAGCGTGGCGCCCTCGCTGAACGACAGCTTCAGGTGCACGTGCGGCATCGTATCGTCCGCGGCCTTGCCCGCCGGCCAGTAGAGCCAGCGTCCGCTCATGCCCAGATGCGACAGCAGCGTGACGCCGCCGTCCAGGTCGAGCAGCAGGAACTTCCCCGTGCGCCGCGGCTGGGCGAATGTGCGGCCCTTGAGTTTGGCCGGCAGCGTCGCGAGCGTCGAACCGCGCAGCTTCTTGTCCGAGACGCTGGCGCGCGCGATGCGTTGCTCGGGGATCGCGCCTGCCAGCATGCGGCGGACAGTCTCGACTTCCGGGAGTTCTGGCATAAGTCAGGCGAGGCTGCGGTGCATCGCCCGCGCGCGTCAAGCGGATGCTGCCGGAGGCGGTATCGGCTAGCCTCGCACGCGCACACCAGTCTCGTCCGTCGCCGCACGCCTGGAGGCACCCGATGTCCCGCACGCCCGAGTCCGCCACGACGCCCCATACCTTCGGCCGCGCCATGCTCGAGCACTGGCCGCTCGATCCCGCCATCACGTACCTGAACCACGGCACGGTGGGCGCGGTGCCCAAGCGCGTGCTCGCCGCCCAAGCCGACATCGCCGCCGAGATCGAGCGGCAGCCCGCGCGCTTCCTGCTGCGCGAACTCGCCGACGTCGAGCAGGTCCCCATGCGCATGCCGCCCCGCATGCGCACCGCGGCGTTCGAGTTGGCGGACTTCCTGCGCGCCGACGCCGCCGACTTGGTGTTTGTCGACAATGCGACCACCGGCTGCAACGCCGTCCTGCGCTCGTTTCCGTTCGAACCCGGCGATGAGATCCTGGTGACCGACCACGGCTATGGCGCGGTCACCAAGGCCGCCCAGTACGTGGCCGGCCGTTTCGGCGGGCGCGTCAACGTCGCCACACTGCCGTTCCCCGGCATCACGCCGGCATCGGCGCTGGCCGCGATCACCGACGCGATCACCGAACGCACGCGCATGCTGGTGGTGGATCACATCACCAGCGGCAGCGCGCTGATCCTGCCCGTCGCCGAGATCGCCGCGGCCTGCCGCAGGCGTGGCGTCGCCACGCTCATCGACGGCGCGCACGCGCCCGGCATGCTCGACCTGGACATCCCTGCGCTCGGCGCCGACTTCTACACCGGCAACCTGCACAAGTGGGCGATGACGCCGCGCTCGTGCGCCATCCTGTGGGCCGCACGCGAGCGCCAGGGGGACCTGCATCCGACCGTCATCTCGTGGGGCTACGGGCTCGGGATGAGTGCCGAGTTCGACCTGCTCGGCACGCGCGACCCGTCGCCGTGGCTGGCCGCCCCGGCGGGTGTGGAGTTCATGCGTGAACTCGGGCTCGACGCCATGCGCACATACAACCACCAACTGGCCTACGGCACGGCGCAGGCGTTCACGGAGCGCTGGGGCACGGGGCTCGCCGCGCCCGAGTCGATGTACGGCAGCATGGTCACGATCCCGCTGCCCGACCGCTACGGCGAGCGGCCCGCGGCCGCGCAACATCTGAAAGACGCGCTGCTCTACGACGAACACATCGAGACGCAGATCCACGCGTTCAAGGGCCGTGTCTGGGTGCGCCTGGCCGCCCAGGTCTACAACGACGCCAGCGACTTCGACCGGCTGCGCACGGCGATCGAGAAGCGCGGGTAGGGGGCTGGGGGGCGGGGACGAACCGTTCGCGACACGGCACGGTGCGCCGACCGCAGGCGTCTCGCGATTGGTGACGCCGGCCCGGCCGTGAACTCAGCGGCCGACGCAGACGCTCACTTCGGCTCGGCCGGGTTCGCGTAGCACTCCAGGTAACCGCAGCCTTCGCAACGGTGGCTGAGCACCGGGTACATGACGTGCCCCTTGGTCTTGATCCCGGTCCAGATGCTGACCTCGGGCTTGCCCTCGACCCAGGTGGGGACGTCCGTCGTGTTGTTGTGCCCGCGGTCCATGACGACGCCCGGCTCCATGGCGCCCCTGCAACGCGGGCAGCGCAGTTCGCTCATGCTCATGTGTGGAACCCCCGATGACGGGCCGAGCGCGCGAGGATCGCGCCACTGCAGCCGCAGCTCTATCGCAAAATGAGCGGGGCATCGCGATACGCGGCGCCCCGCGCTCAGTGTACCCGCAACGAGCAGCGCGGTCGCGAACCGGAACTTCAGGCCGTGGCCCTCGTGACAGCCCCTCGGGCCCGCTCAGGACCACGGGCCGAGCGCCTGCACGAACGCGGTCGCGGGCCATCGCGATCCTCGCTACGTCGTGTAGTCGGCGTTCACGCGCACGTACTCGGCCGAAAGATCGCACGTCCACACCGTCGCGCTGTGTTCGCCCAGCCCCAGATCGAGCGTGATCACCGCCGGATCCTGCCGGAGCAGAGCCGACGCCTCCTTGGCGTCGAACGGCAGCGGCAGGCCGCGGTCCAACAGCTGCACGGCGGCGGTCTCGCCGAACCACAGGCGCACGCGCTCGGGCTCGATCGCCTCGCCGCTATAGCCGGCAGCGGCCAGGATGCGGCCCCAGTTGGGGTCGTTGCCGTGGATCGCCGTCTTCACGAGCGGTGAGCACGCGATCGCATCGCCGACGCGGTGCGCCATGCGCTCGGTGGCGCCGCCCGTGATGCGCAGCTCGACCAGGCGCGTCGCGCCTTCGCCGTCGCGTGCGACCTGTCGCGCGAGTGCGGCGCATACGTCGGTGAGTGCCGTGGTGAACGCAGCTTCGCCCGCATCATCGACCGTGGCGTTTGCCACGCCCGAGGCCAGTACGAGCACGCTGTCGTTCGTGCTCATGTCGCCGTCGACGGAGATGCGGTTGAAGCTGTGCTCGACCGCGGCGCGCAGGCAGCGGTCCAGGCGCGTGGGGTCGATGTGCGCATCAGTCGTGAGCACGCTCAGCAGGGTGGCCATTTTCGGGTGGATCATGCCGGCCCCCTTGGCGAAGCCGGCCACACGCACGGTCCTGCCACCGATGCTCGCGGCCGCACTCGCCAGTTTGGCGCGCGTGTCGGTGGTCATGATCGCGCGCGCGGCGGCACCGGGCTCGTGCAGCGCCGAGCCCGAGCGGAGTACCTCGACCCCGCCCGCCAGTTTGTCCATCTCGAGGAAGCGTCCAATGACGCCGGTCGAGAGCACGAGCACTTCCTCTTCTCGCGCACCGATCGCCGCGGCGCCGAGTGCGCGCATGCGGCGCGCATCGGCCAGTCCGCGCTCGCCAGTCACGGCGTTGGCGCAGCCCGAGTTGTAGAGCACGCCGCGCACGTGCGCGGCGGCGGCCGCCAGCGTCTCGCGACAGACGTGCACCGGAGCGGCCTGCACGCGATTGGTGGTGAACACGCCCGCCGCGCTGCACGGGCTGTCGCACCACACCAGACCCAGGTCCAGGTTGCCGCTCGGCTTGAGGCCGCAGGCGGTGGCGGCGGTGCGGAAGCCCGCCGCGAGCGTGAACGTGGCGAGGTCGGGATGCAGGCGGGCGGTCGCGGACATGGTGGGGCTCCTATCCAGAAGTGTGGGAGGGCGCAGGTTAGCCGACCCCGCCCCAAGTGCGCACCCGGTTTCCCCAGGGAGCCGTTCCGTCCTTGCCGCGCCTTTCCCGCGCGTGGCATGCTGCCGTGCAACCACTGTTCCCCCACGCAGGAGCGTCATGGACGATCGCGCCCGCTTCGAGGAGTTCGCCCGGCTCGCCACCGAGCAACGCAACCCGCACTCGATGGACCTCGACATGCTCGAGGTCCCCGAACTGCTTGCCCTGATCAACGCCGAGGACCGTACAGTCCCCGAGGCGGTGGGCCGCGAGTTGCCTTACATCGCCCGAGCGGTCGACATGATCGTGGCGTCGTTCAAGGCGGGCGGCCGCCTCATCTATGTGGGCGCCGGTACCAGCGGTCGGCTCGGGGTGCTCGACGCCTCGGAGTGCCCGCCGACGTTCGGCTCGGATCCCGACATGGTCGTGGGAGTGATCGCCGGCGGTTACACCGCGGTCGTGCGGGCGGTCGAGGGCGCGGAGGACCGCGCCGACCACGGCGCGCAGGCGATGGACGACCTCGAGGTGGGCCCCGAGGACACCGTGGTCGGGCTCGCCGCCAGCCGCCGCACGCCCTACGTGGTGAGCGCGGTCTCGCGCGCCAGATCACTGGGTGCCCGCACGGCGTATGTCACGTGCACGCCGCGCGAGGAGTTCACGCTCGATGTCGATGTCGCCATCTGCCCGGTGGTCGGCCCCGAGATCCTCATGGGCAGCACGCGCATGAAGGCGGGCACGGCGCAGAAGCTGGTGTGCAACATGCTCAGCACGTCGGCGTTCATGCGCGTCGGCAAGGCGTACCAGAATATGATGGTCGACCTGCTCGCGAACTCGCAGAAGCTGGTCGAGCGCGGCCGCCGCACCGTCATGACCGCCACGGGCTGCGACTACACCCAGGCCGGGCACGCCATCGAGGCCGCGGGCAAGAGCGTCAAGCTCGCCATCGTCATGCTGAAGCTCAAGTGCTCGCGCGACGAGGCCGAGAAGCGACTGGCCGCAGCCGATGGTTTCGTGCGTGTCGCGGTGGGCGAGGGGCGGACCGGATGAGCTTGCGGCTCGGGCGGCTCTGGCGTCGGTGGCCGCTCGCGGCCGTCGCAGGCATGGCGCTGGCTGCCGTGCTGGCCGCTTCGTGCAGCCCCAAGCGGGCCGACAAGCGCCAGGAAGTGGTGTTCTGGATCGCGTGGCCGCCCGAAGCGATCGCGCCGCTGACGCGCCGCTTCGAGGCCGAGAACCCGACCATCCGCGTGAAGCTGGTACCGATCCCGTGGGACAGCGGCGCCGACAGCCTGCGCGCCGAACTGGCCGCCGGCTCACCGCCCGATCTGTGCCAGCTGCACAGCGTGCAGCTGCCACCGTTCATGGCCGGCAACTCGTTGTCGGACTGGAGCGCGGGCGTGGCCGACCTGCGTGCGGGCCTGCGCGGCTGGCCAATGGTCATGGTCGGCGATGCCATCTACGGCTTGCCGTGGCTGCTGAGCACGCAGGTGCTGTACTGGAACCGCGAGCTGTTCAGGCGCGCGGGCCTGGAGCCGGCCCGCGGGCCCGAGACGTGGGACGAGCTGCGCGATGCGGCGGCGAGGATCCAGCAACTGGGCGGTGGCGTTCACGGCTACGGCATCGCGCTCTCGGATTCCGGCGCTTCGTTCCGGCCCGTGGTGCCGTTCATGCTGGGCAACGGCGGCGGGCTGCTGACCGCGATGTTCGATTCCTCGCGCTTCGCAGCGCCGCAGAACGTGCAGGCGCTGGCCTACGTGCAATCGCTGCGCCCCTCGAGCCTGCTGGCGGGCGACGACTCGCTGGCGCGCGAGTTCGCCGCCGGCCGCCTGGGGATGGTGCTGGCGGGCTCCAAGCTGGCGATCCGGCTCGCCAAGTCGGCGCCCGCGCTGCGCTTCGGCATGGCGCTCGTGCCGCAGCCGGCGCGCGACCGCGGCTCGCACACGTCACTGGTGGCCGGCGAGGTGCTGGTGAGCTTCACGTCGTCCAGGCGCAAGGAGGACGCGCTCAAGCTGGCGCGCTTCCTGGTGCGCGACGAGAATTCGCACGGGCTCGCGACGGCGCTGCAGTTCATGCAGCCGCCCAACCGCAGCGCGGACACCACGGCGTGGTACCGCGCGCGCCCCGAACAGCTCATCATGTTCCGGCAGATCGATGCCGGGCAGTACCTGCCGAATCACCGCGACTGGTCGGCGATGCATCGCGTCATCGGCATCGAACTGGGCGCGGCGGTCGCGGGCCGGCGCAGCGCGTTGCAGGCGGTCACCGCGGCGGACACGTTCATCACCTCACATCTGGGATCGCGGTGAAGCGCATGTTCGCATCCGGCCACACCCGGCCGGGGCGAACGGGCGCACCGAGAACTCGCGACTGCACCTCAGTCCTGACGGGAGCCCGCACATGGTGCGCGACGCACTGACCCCCATCCGCGAGTACCGCTCGCGGAACGAGCGTCTGATCATCGGTCTCATGACCGGCACGTCGGCCGACGCCGTCGATGTCGTGCTCATGCGTCTGAAGGGCGATGGGCTCGCCGCCAAGCACGAGGTGCTGGCCGAACTCGAGATCCCGCTTGAGGACGACCTGCGCGCCGAGGTGCTCGAGGTCGCCGGTGCCACGCTGCTCGAGCCCGAACGGCTCATGCGGCTGGATGCCGAACTGGCTGGTGTCTACGCCGAGGCGGTGGAAGCGGTCTGCGATCAGGCGGGCGTGAAGCTCAGCGATGTCACCGCGATCGGCTCACACGGCCAGACCGTGCGACACATTCCGCGCTCGGCGGTCGGCGGCCGCGCACTGTCGATGCAGCTGGGATCAGCCGCCACGCTCGCCGAGCGCACCGGCATCACCGTGGTCAGCGACTTTCGCCGCCGCGACACGGCCGCCGGCGGCGAAGGCGCTCCGCTCGTGCCGATCGCTGACTTCTGGCTGTTCCGTTCGACCCAGGAATCGCGTGTGCTGCTGAACCTCGGCGGCATGGCGAACATCACGTGGATCCCCAAGTCGGGCGCAGTCGGCGACCTGCTGGCGTTCGACACCGGCCCCGGCAACGCCGTGATCGACGGCCTGGTGCGTTCGGCCACGCGCGGCCTCGCACGGCGCGACGACTCGGGCGGCCTGGCTGCCTCGGGCCGCGTGCACGACGGACTGCTCGAGGAGCTGCTCGCCGACCCGTTCTTCGCCACGCCGCCGCCGCGCTCCACGGGCCGCGAGCGCTTCGGGGAACACTACGCCGAGCGGCTGGCCGATCTGGGTGAGGGACTGGGGCTGTCGATCGAGGACCTGCTCGCGACCGCCGTCGAGCTCACCGCGGCGTCGATCGAGCGCGCCATTCGCGACTTCGTCGCACCGCTCGGGAAGGTCGACGCGTTGTATGCCAGCGGTGGCGGGGTCAAGAACGTCACGCTCATGATGGCGCTGCGCCGCCGGCTCGAGGGCGTGCGAGTCGACCGGCTCGACGAGCTGGGGGTTTCGAGTGCGACCAAGGAGGCGCTGGCATTCGGCTTCCTGGCGCACCTGACCCTGTGTGGCGAGCCCGGCAACGTGCCGCGCGCCACGGGTGCCCGGCATGCGGTGGTACTCGGCAGCATCACGCCGGGAGCTCGCTCGTGAGCGCGCGTCGGGTGTGCGTCCTGGCGGTACGGCGCCGCTCTCAAGCCGATCGTGCCACCTCGGCGCCCCGCGTGCGGACCCGTTTCGCCGTGCTCGCGCTCACGTCGGCGTTCGCGCTGTGGCTCGCCGGTTGTGCGCCGCTGCCGTCGCCGCAGACGTCCGCTCCGCCGCCAGCGGCTGGCAGCGGCCGCGGCGACCCGCCCGTGCCGCCCGTTACGGCAGCGCGCGACCAGGTGCCGGTGCCGCCAGTCGTGCTGCCGCCCTCGTCATTCGACCGCGGCGAACCGACATTCGACATCGGGCTGGCATGGAATCTCGACAGCACGAGCGTGGGCTTCGCGGGCACGCAGGCGCTCGAGGTGCAGAGCGCCGACCGGCCGGGCCTGCATTCGTCTCCGGGGCCGATCGGTCTGCGCGTCTCGGGGAACCAATTGCTCGTCACGCCACGGGACCGCAAGCGCGCCGTGCCACTGCTGGTGCTGCACGCCGGCGACACGCTCTGGGTGGGTTCCGACCGGCTCGCGCGTGGGGACAACGCCCAGTTGACGTGGAAGGGCACCCACTGGCGCGGCCGCTTCAAGGTGTTCCTGAATGCGCGTGGCACGCTCACGATCGCCACTCGGCTGCCGCTCGAGCGCTACCTGGAGGGCGTGGTGCCCGGCGAGATCGGCGCGCTCTCGGACTCGTTGCTGGAAGCCGGTCGCGCCCAGGCGGTGGCTGCGCGCAGCTACACGCTGTTCTACAAGGGCCGGCGCGGGTCTGAAGGCTTCGACCTCTACGCCACGGTGGAAGACCAGCTCTACAGCCCGTTCGAATCCGAGCGCTCGCTCGCGACCCGCTGCGTGGAATCGACGCGCGGGCTCGTGAACCTGTCCGCTGGCCGGCCGATCCGCGCCAACTACTGCTCGACCTGCGGCGGCATCACCGCCGAGGCGTGGGAAGCGTGGCCGACCGATCCGTACGACTATCTGACCAGCCATGCCGATGGCGATACCGCCGGCGACTACTGCGCCAGTTCGCCGCTCTACCGCTGGCGTGAGGAGTGGTCGGTGGCGGAGTTCACGGCCAATCTGACGAAGTTCGCCCCGACATTCGGCGTGCCGCTGCCGCGCGGTGGTGTCGGCGACCTGCTCGACGTCCGCGTCGTCCAGCGCTCGCGCTCGGGGCGCGTCTGGTGGCTCGAGGTCGAGACCCGCACCGGCCTGGTGCGCATCCACGCACACTCGCTGCGCCAGATGCTGCGCCGTGGCGGCAACCCGGCGTCGATCCTGCGCTCGAACCTGTTCAAGATCGACGTTCGGCGGGACCCGGCCACACGTCGTGCGCTGGCGGTGGTGGCGAGCGGGTCGGGCTCCGGGCACGGCGTCGGGCTGTGCCAGACGGGCGCGCTCGGCATGGCGCGGCAGGGTTCGCGCGGCGAGGCGATCCTGGCGCACTACTACCCGGGAACCACGCTCAAGCGGCTCTACTAGCGCGCCCATGCAGGAGCAGGACCCGGCTGCGACGGCTGCCCCCTTGCGAGGGCCGTCGGCCCATGGATCGCTGCGGACGGACACGGCTGGCTCCCCGTGGTGTGGCCAACACGATCGCGTCGCCGGCCATGCCAGTCGCTTGCGCTCCACGGACGTCCAGCCCGCTCGGCTCACGGTGCATGATCAGGTCGGGCTTGCAGGGCGATGGCTGGGGACTCGCGTGCCTCGGCGCCGGACGAGGACAACCCCTTTGACACCCAAGGGGTCGGCGGCTATTGTGCCGCGTCCCTTGCCGTTCCGGGTGCTGTCCGCGACGGTGCGGTGGGTGCGGGGTTGTAGTTCAGTTGGTTAGAACGCCTGCCTGTCACGCAGGAGGTCGCGGGTTCGAGTCCCGTCAACCCCGCCATTCCTTCTTCATGCGCCGCCTCGACCGCGCGCGCCGCACCGGTGTGTGTCCTGGTGCCTGCGCGCGCCCGCAACGAGTCGGCGCGAAGCTTTCCCCGGCTCCTCGCTTTCGCCCCTCCGAGCCGCCGCGCCGCTCGCGAACTCGGCTTCTGGGCCGGATACGCGCTTCGGAGCACGGCACGCCGGCGTCTGGAACCACGGTTTTCAGTGCACCGTGCCGTGTCGCGCGCCGATATGTGCGGCGGGAGGCGGAGCCGGCGACGCCGGATCCGCTCCCACACGGCCCGTGCAGGACGTGCGGAGGGCCCGTCGGGGAACGGGAACTCGAGGCAGTTGCGGGAGGGTCTTATTTTCCATTGACCGGCCGTAAGTGGTTCGTATACTGCGCGTGCTTTCGAAACAGGAAGCGCTCGGCCCCAAGCGACGTGAAGCGTTGCTGCAGGTCGTGCATCTCAAGGACTGGCGCGAGTCGAGCGCGGCAAGGCGCTCCGGCTCACGAGGGGTGGACATGAAGCGCAAGAAGGGCGACGGCGAAGAGGAGTTCGACGTCTTCGGCGATGACGAAGCCGAAGTCGGTGCGGAAGAGCTCGAAGACGACGAGTTCGCGGACGATGACGACGACCTCGATGAAGATGAGTTCGGTGACGATGACGACTTCGACGGCGACTTCGTCGAGGATGACGGGCTCACGGAACCCGAAGGGGACTTCGACGAGTTCGGCGACCACGACACCGAACGGTGATGATGTTGATGGCGATCAAGACCAAACCAATCCGCGCCATGCGCGGGCTTCCTGGAGGTGGCTGACGAGATGACCGGATTCGGGCCTCACCTCATGCTCGATGGGTACGGGTGCGACAAAGAGAAGCTGACGGATCTGAACCTCATTTACCGGATCCTCGAAGAACTTCCCGCACGCATCGGCATGACTAAGATCATGCCGCCCTACGTGTTCAAGTACAGCGGCTTGAAG
Source organism: bacterium (assembly GCA_031360075.1). Taxonomy (GTDB): domain Bacteria; phylum Eisenbacteria; class RBG-16-71-46; order RBG-16-71-46; family RBG-16-71-46; genus JAIOPA01. The sequence continues at coordinate 10,200 of JANMAX010000276.1, forward strand.
CCCGAGGACTGGGGCCTGTCGGGTTTCGTCCTGATCGCTGAGAGCCACATCAGCATCCACACGTTCCCCGAGAAGAACTACGTCTCCGTGGACATCTTCTCGTGCAAGGCGTTCGACACCGATTTCGCTCGGGACTACCTCAAGCGGACGTTCGGGATGACCAAGGTCGAGTGCAACATCCTCGATCGCGGCACGGAGTTCCCGAAGGACATCAACGGTGCCGCGACCGAAGTGCGTACGCAGCGGCGGCGAGTCGGCCGTCCGGCGGCCCGCACCGCCTGAACGTGGCGTTTCCACGGGCCCTGGCCGGTTCTCCGGCCGGGGCCTTGTGCTTTCCGCCCACTGCCTGCACTCTGCCTACCCTTCCTACCCTTTCTACCTTTCTACCCCTTCTGCCCTCTCTACCCGCTAGGCAGCGGGGAGCCGGGCCGGCCCGCCAAGCGGTTTTCCGCAGGCGGCGGCCAGCGCAGCGAGTCCCCTGACCGGGGCCGTGCGGCCTTCACCGGTCCAGCGGGTGTTTCCCGTGGGCCCCACACGGAACCCACCACGTTCCCCGGCGGCTCGTGCGCCGGGGTGCGGTCATGTCCCGACAGAAGGAGTCTCACCGATGCCGACCCCGATGCCGCCCACATGGGGCTTGCCCTGGAACTTCGCCGGCCTGGAGCCCGAGTTCTCGAGATTCGAGAGCAGCCGCGTGGCCGTGTTGCCAGTGGGTTACGACTTCAGCACTTCGTATCAGGGCGGCACGCGCTGGGGCCCGCAGGCCATCCTCACCGCCTCGCGCAACATGGAAGTCTGGGACGACGAGTTGGGTGCGACCTACGAAGCCGGCATCCACACGCTGCCGGAACTCGAGACCACCGCGTTGGGGCCCGGCGACATGGCCAAGCGCGTCGAGGACGCCTTCGACTGGATGTATGCCGCCGGCAAGCTGCCGGTCATGCTGGGTGGGGAGCACAGCATCACGGCGGGTGCGGTGCGAGCAGCGTTGAAGATGTACCCCGGGCTTTCGGTGCTGCAGCTCGATGCGCACGCCGACATGCGCGACACTTACCTGGACTCGCCCGACTCGCACGCCTGCGTCATGCGCCGGATCCGCGAACTCTGCCCGGCCGCATCGGTCGGCATCCGCTCGCTGTCCGAGGAGGAAGCCCAGTACCTGAAGGCCCATCCCGCGCCGATCTGGAGCACTCGCCAGTTCCGTGCGCTCAACGGTGACTGGAAAGCCATCCTCGATGCGCTCACCGACGACGTGTTCGTCACGTTCGACCTGGACGGCCTGGACCCGGCCTGCCTGCCCGGCACGGGCACGCCCGAGCCCGGCGGACTCGACTGGTACGAGGCCAGTGACCTGATCGGGGCCGTCGCCGCCCGCAAGCGCATCGTCGGCTTCGATGTCGTCGAGTTGGCACCGCTGCCGGGCAACGTGGCTTCGGACTTCCTGGCCGCACGCCTGACGTACCGGATGATCGGCCACATGCTGAAGAGCCAGCCGGCCACGCAGCCGGCCACCGAGCTGTCGTCCAGGAGCGCACGATGAGCACGGTCACCGGAACCGCCAAGCTGGTGTTGCGCCGCGGCGAGGATCGTCGCGTCCGCGGCGGCCACCCGTGGATCTTCTCCAACGAGGTGGAAGAGTGGCTGGGCGGTGTCGAGGACGGCGGGCTCGTCGATGTGACGGACCAGCGCGGGGCGTTCCTGGGACGCGCCTACGTCAACCGTCACAGCTTGATCTGTGCGCGCATGCTGACGCGCGGTCGCGACGACATCGACACCGCGTTCTTCGTGAAGCGCCTGGAGCGCGCCAAGCGCCTGCGCGACTCCGTCTATCCCGACGAGCCCGCGGTCCGGCTGGTCTATGGCGAGTCCGACCAGCTGCCGGGGTTGGTGATCGACCGCTATGGGGACTACCTGTCGGTGCAGGTGCTCACGCTCGGCATGGAAGCCCGGCTCGACCTGCTGCGGCCCGCCATCGAGCAGGTGTTCGCTCCCAAGGGTGCGGTGCTGGTCGCGGATTCGCCGCTGCGGGCGCTCGAAGGGCTCGACCAACGCCGCGAGGTGTGGTTCGGAGACGTGCCCGAGCGCGTCGCGGTGCAGGTGGGCGGCCTGGCACTCGAAGCGGATCTCGTGCACGGCCAGAAGACCGGACTGTTCCTGGACCAGCGCGAGAACCGCAAGCGCGCCGAAGCGCGCGCGCACGGCCGCACGGCGCTCGACGTGTTCAGCTATCAGGGCGAGTGGGCCATGCACCTGGTGCGGGGCGGTGCCGAGAGCGTGCTGGCCATCGATTCGTCGGAACCTGCGCTGACGCTGGCGCGCGCCAACATCGAGCGCAACGGCATGACCGAGAAGGTCCAATTCCTGCGCATGGACGCGTTCGACGCCATGCGGCGTCTCGAGCGCGAAGGCCGGCGCTTCGGCATCATCGTGCTGGACCCCCCGGCGCTCATCAAGTCGCGCCGCGCGATCGCCGCGGGCGCGCGCGCGTACCGCGAGCACAACAAGCTCGCCATGAGCCTGCTGGAGGAGGACGGCATCCTCGTGAGCTGCTCGTGCAGCCATCATCTGGACGACGACATGTTCCGCCAGGTGCTGCTCGAGTCCGCGCGTGCCGCCAAGCGCCCGATGCGCGTGCTGGACTGGTC
>JANMAX010000297.1:0-8314 GCA_031360075.1 bacterium
AGCGAGGCAGATGCGCTGGCCTGCATGGCCTTCATGGTCTTCATGACAAAACTCCGCGGCGGGGGCTCAGTCGCGGGGGCAGGCGTGAATCCTATCATGCGCGTTCCGGGCTGCGGCCGTTGCGCGCAGGGCGCACAACGCGGGGCTCGACGACAACTTCGCGGGTTCGCCCGGCGAGAAGCAATCTGCGGCCGCGCTACGCCGTCTGCCACGCGTCCCGCGTGCGAGCCTCGCGCTGAGGCCTGTGTGCTTCTATCGGGCGGTCAAGCAAATTCTTCCAGCCAATTGACTACCAGCGATTCGGCACGGGCTCACTCCGGCGCCCATGCGCTTCCTGGCTGAGGCGCCGACGTCTGGTGCCGAATCACTGAAAGCCATTTGGCGCGGGCGCTCGATCGCCACGCCTACTCCCAGCGCACGACGCGCGCGCTGAGATAGAGCAGGCCGACGGGCCCCGCTTTGGGTCGCACGCTCGCGGCGTCCTCGCACTGCACGTCGACGATGGCATCCCCGCCCAGCTTGCGTGCGCCGCGTTGCGCCCACTCGGTGAGTTCGGCGACCGTCATGCGTCCGCTGCTCGCGAGCACGCTCACCTCGCCGACGGGGGTGTGCTTCCGCGTCGGCGGCTGCCCGAACGGGAAGACCTCGACCGCGGCTCCCTTCGCCCGGGGCTCCGGCCGGCCGGCCGCGGTGTATGTGGTGCGCACGCGCGGATCTGGATTCGAGGCATCGCATGCATACATGAAGCTTGCGACGAAACTCGCGTGCTTCGTCCGCACCCCGATTCCGAGCGCGGGGAGCACGCAGCACGCGAGCAACGCGAGGCGAGTCAGCAGGAGCGGCACGAGAACCCCCTTTCAGCGGCACGGGCCTGGTCGGCATGAACACCGCGGTCGTGGCCGCCCGTCTATCCTGACCCGGAAGCCCGCTGTTGGCCAGCGCTTCCGTCCGGCAGCTCGCGAGGTCGGGGCCGCAAGCACAGTCCGGTCGCCGGCTGCCAGCTTCTGTCCGGTGCGCAGCAGGCGCTACAATCCCGCGGCCCATGTCCTCGGCCATGTTCTCGGCCCATGTCCTCGGCCCATGTCCTCGGCCCATGTTCTCGGCCCATGTTCTCGACCCATGTTCTCGGCCCATGTCTTCGGCCCATGTCCTCGGCCCATGTCCTCGTGGGATCGAAGTCCATGCACGAAGATCCCGCGTCCCGAGCGAGGCTGCGTGCGTCCTTCTTGCGTGCGTACTTCAAGGAGCTGCCCCGGATGATCCGCCCGAGTTCGCGTTCCCGCGCCGTGCTCGCCACGGTCGCGCTGCTGTCATGCCTCGGAGCCCTCCCGCTGCGCGCCGAGCGCGGCGACATGGCCGCCTACGCTGAGTCGTCGGCGCTCAAGGGCCGCACGCTGGTCGAGAAGCTCGCCATGATCGGTCAGCTGGACCGGCTCGATGACACCGCGACCGACCGTGTGCGCGGCGCATGTGCCGCGACGCTCAATGCCTACCTGTTGCTGGGCGGTGACTTCGCGGCGGTCGCGCGCGAACTGGGGGTGCGGCCCAAGCTCACGTACGAGAACGTGCACCGGCTTCAGGATCTGCTCCACCGGCAGGCCGACCGCGATGGCGAGCCCGGCATCCTCGCCACGGCCGAGGCGGTGTACGACACGAATGACGTGCTGGTGGACTGGAGCATGCGCGGCGGCGATGAGTACCATCTGGTGCTGCAGAAGCTGAACCTGAGCGCCGAGCGGATCTACGGGCCGACGCGCGCGACCGTGAACCGCAAGGGCGACCGCATCCAGCAGTTGCTGGGGGAGGACTCGACGCGCGTGTTCGTGGTCGGTGTGCTCGAGGACATGGAGTCGCGCACCAGCCACCAGACGACGGACGGCACGCCGGCGAATCATCACGTGCTGGCGTTCTGGTACGACGGGGCGTTCCACGCCATCGACAGCTGGCGGCCACCGGGCGAGTCGGGGCTCGTGCGCTGGTCTGCCGAGACCGTGGACGCCATGCTGTTCGAGACCCGGAACGTGGTTTACTGGGTCTGGCGGCGGTAGGATGTGCGCGTGTTGCATCCTGCATCGCACCCAGAACCAGCGCACCCAGCACCAGCGCGCCCAGAGCCAACGCAGGCAGAACCAACGCACCCGGAGCCGCCCGTCCGTACGCCGGGAACCAGCCCCGCCGAGGGGAGATTGAGATGAACATGGATCCGCGCCCTGCCGATAGAGTCGACAGTCCCAGGATGGAGCCTCGGCTCCCTCCCGGGCAGGTGAAAACCGACAAATGGCCAGTGCTTCATCACGGCTCGGTGCCGCGCTTCGACCTCGCCACTTGGGAGCTGCGCGTTGAGGGCCTCGTGGAGCAGCCCCTGCGCTGGACCTGGGACGAGTACCAGGCGTTGCCGCGGGCGCAGGTGTTCTCCGACATCCACTGCGTCACGCGCTGGAGCCGGTACGACAACCTCTGGGAAGGCGTCTCGATCAAGGAAGTCCTGCGGCGTGCGGTACCGAAGGCCACAGCGCACTACGTGGTCATTCACGCGGCGCAGGAGTTCACCACGAACCTGCCGCTCACGGAGCTCGACCAGGATGACGTACTGCTCGCGGACCGACACGATGGCGAACCGCTCACGCCGGAACACGGCTGGCCGCTTCGGCTCGTTGTGCCCCGGCGCTACTTCTGGAAGAGCGCCAAGTGGGTCACGCGCCTCGAACTCGTGGATCGCGATGCCCCCGGGTTCTGGGAGCGGAACGGCTATCACAACGAGGCCGATCCGTGGCGCGAGGAGCGCTTCTCGGACTGGTAGCTCGGCAACGGCGCCGCGCGGGAGGGCCGCATGAACCCGTCTCAGCCGGCACAGCGTGCCATCGAGATGCTCGAAGCCCAGGTCACGGACCTCGCGGGGATCCGCAACGCGACCGCGCGTGACCCGAGCTTCAAGAATTGGCGCCAGGCCACGCTCACCGTGATGCAGCGCGTCTGGCCGGGTGACCAGACGCGATCCGAACGCTTCCGCCGCATCCCGTTCTCGCCGGTCGACCCGCGTGCCGATCTCCGCGCCGTGCGCGAGCAGTACAGCCGCGGTTGCCAGGAGGCGGGTCGCGTGCTGACCGGCTTCATCGCCGAGGTCCGCGAGCATGGCGTGCCCGAGCGCTCCGACACGGCAGCGCCGCACGCCCCGGAGAGCGACTTCGAGGACGGTTTCCCGACGCTCGACCTGCCCTCGGGTGACATCGCCACGCACGCTGCCACGCAGGCTGAGCCCGCGAAGCCCGCCGAGAACCTTCTGCCCGGTGTGGGCGACGAACCGCCGCAGGGCAAGGATCCCGACTTCGCGGATCCGGCCCGCCTGCCCAAGGCTCCGCCGGCCGCGGCGGCTGCGACGACCATGGCGAACATGGTCGCGCAGGGAGTGGCGAAGCGAGGTCCCAGCATGAAGTCCCGGTTGCGGGACCTGCTCGGTTTCGCGCACCTGTCGGCCAAGTCGCTGGCGGGCTTCCCGCGCGAATCGGCGAGCGAGCACCCGGCGGCGGCTGCACCGCCGATGTTGCCCGCGGCGGAGGGTGCACCGGATCCGCTCGGCATGGTCCCGTTTGGCGAGGACCTCCAGGCCATCGCTCCCGTGCCTACCGCTCCCCAGCCGCCAGCGCCCACGGCACGCAGCGTGTCCGCGGCCGCCAGTGACGTGCCGGCGGACTGGCCGGTGATCCCGCGCCGCGCCTCGGCCGACGCATCACCGCCCTTCGAACAGGCGCCGTGGCCCGCGTCGCTCGCGCCGGGCGAACCCCTGCCCGCGAACAGCATGCCGGTGCCGGCCGCACCTGCTGCGTCGCCCGTCGCGCCCGTGCCCGTCGCGGACGAACCGCCCGCGCCGCTCGCCGAGCGTGCGCCGCAGGAGTCCACGTCCGTCATCATGTCCAAGCCGACGACGCTGCGCGCCAATATCGAGAAGGTGTCGATCGAGTCGCTCATTAGTGCGGAGTTCCGTGCCACGAATCCCGGCGACGAGCCCGGCGCGGTGCCGGAGTCGCGACCGGCGACCGATGCGCACGGACCGGACGTGAACGCGGCCGCTCCGAGCGCTTCGGCGCCTGCGCCTCCCACGCCCGTGGCGGCGGTGCCCGCGGCTGGACCGAGCCCTGTGCCCGGCGCCGATGGCCCCGTGCGTGGCAAGTCGGGGGCCCGTCCGGCGCTGTCGCTGGTGCGACCGCTGGCGGACGACCCCGAGTTCAATGTCGATCCGACCCCGAGCCGCGAACTGCCCGCGCCCGCTGGACTCACGCCCGTGTCCGCACCGACGCTCAAGCCCGCACGTGGCGCGTCTGCGCGTCTGCGGGCGGTGCCGCCACCCGCAAAGGCGCCCGTCCAGGAACCCGCGCTCCCGAGCGCGGATGCCGAGCTCGTGGATGAGCCCGGGGCCGATGTCGATCCTGACGCGTTCGCACGTGCCACCGAGGACTTCATGCGGTCGTCACCCGTGCTGGGTGCGTCGCCGCGCCGGTCCCAGCGGATGAACGATGACCCGGGCTTCGGGGATCCCGACGCCATCGCGGTGTCGTCCATGGCGCTGGAGCTGTCGCGCATGGAGGTGCCGCAGGAGCGGCACGCCGAGGTGCGCGCCCGCCTCATGGACCTTGCCCGCCGGCTGGAACGCGGCGAGCTCGAATGGAACGCGCTGCGCAAGGCGGTGTGGTTCGCCATGGAACACCCGGAGCTGGCGAGACGGCTGATGCCCGTGCTGCTCCCGTGGATCGACCGCGCCGCCTGACCGGGCTGGCCGCCTGAGCGCGGCTGGGGGCGGCGGCTCCCCCGCGAGGCACTGGGGGCAGGGCGCAGCTTCACCCTTGGGTGCATGGCGCACGCGGGTCCCGCACGGCGTTACCCCGGCTTCACGCATTCCTTGCGAGCCGCGGACCTGCCTGCCGAAACCCTGTGCTACTTTCCGCATCGAGAACAGCGGAGGTGGTACATCATGAATCCCGACCGCTATACCGTGAAATCCCGTGAAGCCATCGAGCGTGCCCAGCGCATCGCGCGCGACCGCTCGCATCAGGAACTCCGGCCCGAACATCTGCTGGCGGCCCTGCTCGAGGAACGCGAGGGCACCGTCGCCGCCGTGCTCCAGAAGCTCGGCGTCGACGGCAACGCGCTGGCGCGAGCCAGCGAGTCGGCGCTCGCGAGCCTGCCGCGCGTGCAAGGCGGCTCGGCCTACCTCGGCCCCGACCTGCGCGCGGCGCTCGATCGCGCCGAGACGCACTCCGAGCGCCTGAAGGACGACTTCGTGAGCGTCGAGCACTTGCTCATGGCGCTCGCCGATGCCAGCCCTCCCAACGCCGCGCAGAAGGTGCTGGCAGGCGCGGGCATCACCGCCGATGCGCTCCTCAAGGCGCTTGCCGGCGTGCGCGGCGGTCAGCGCGTCACCGACGACAGCCCGGAGGACAAGTACCAGGCGCTCAGCAAATACGGTCGCGACCTCACGGCCGCGGCGCGCTCGGGCAAGCTCGACCCGGTCATCGGGCGCGACGATGAGATCCGCCGCGTCGTGCAGGTGCTGTCGCGCCGCACCAAGAACAATCCCGTCCTGATCGGCGAACCCGGCGTGGGCAAGACCGCCATCGCCGAGGGGCTGGCCCAGCGCATCGTCCGGGGCGACGTGCCCGAGAGCCTCAAGGACCAGCGCGTCATCGCGCTCGACCTGGGCTCGCTCATCGCCGGGGCCAAGTTCCGCGGTGAGTTCGAGGACCGGCTCAAGGCCGTCCTCAAGGAAGTCACCAACCCCGACAATCGCGTCGTGCTTTTCATCGACGAGCTGCACACACTGGTCGGCGCCGGCGCCGCCGAAGGTGCGATGGACGCCAGCAACCTCCTGAAGCCCGCGCTGGCGCGCGGCGAGCTGCATTGTGTCGGCGCCACCACGCTCGACGAATACCGCAAGCACATCGAGAAGGACGCCGCGCTCGAGCGCCGCTTCCAGCCGGTGTTCGTGGGTGAGCCCAGCCCCGAGGACACCATCGCCATCCTGCGCGGCCTGAAGGAACGCTACGAAGTGCACCACGGCGTTCGCATCAAGGACTCCGCACTGGTGGCCGCGGCCATGCTGTCGAGCCGCTACATCGCCGACCGCCACCTGCCCGACAAGGCCATCGATCTCATCGACGAAGCCGCTTCACGGCTGCGCATGGAGAACGATTCGAAGCCGGTCGAACTCGACGAAGTCTCGCGCCGCGCGCGCCAGCTCGAGATCGAGCGCATCGGGCTCGCCAAGGAGACGGACGCCCCGTCGCGCGATCGCCTGGCGCGGCTCGACGCCGATCTGAAGCGCCTGCGCGCCGAGGAAGCCGGCCTCGACGAGCACTGGAAGAAGGAGAAGACGGTCGTCCATCGCATCAACGAGCTCAAGGCGCAGCGCGAACAGCTCAAGATCGACGAAGCGCGCGCCGAACGGCTGGGCGACCTCGATACCATCGCGCGCATCCGCAATGGCGACCTGCTGCAGCTGCAGCGGCAGCTCGACCAGGAGACCGCGCGGCTCGCGGTCATCCAGCAGACGCAGCGCATGCTCAAGGAAGAAGTCGACGACGAAGACATTGCCGAGGTGGTCGCCAAGTGGACCGGCATCCCGGTGACGCGTCTGCTCGAGGGCGAGGTGCAGAAGCTCGTGAAGATGGAACAGCGCCTGCATGCCCGCGTCGTGGGTCAGGACGAGGCGGTGCGCGCGGTGTCCGAGGCCGTGCGCCGGGCGCGCGCGGGCCTCCAGGACGCGCGCCGGCCCATCGGATCGTTCTTGTTCCTGGGGCCCACCGGTGTGGGCAAGACCGAGCTGGCCCGCGCGCTGGCGGAGTTCCTGTTCGACGACGAGCGCGCCATGATCCGCCTGGACATGAGCGAGTACCAGGAGAAGCACACCGTCGCGCGCATGATCGGTGCCCCGCCGGGCTACGTGGGCTACGAGGAGGGCGGCGCGCTCACCGAGGCCGTGCGCCGGCGGCCGTATGCGGTGGTGCTGCTGGACGAAGTCGAGAAGGCGCACCCGGAAGTGCTGAACGTGCTCTTGCAGCTGCTGGACGACGGCCGGCTCACGGATGGACAGGGGCGCACGGTCGACTTCAAGAACACGCTCGTCATCATGACCAGCAACCTGGGCTCGGACGCCATCCTGGAATACGGCGAGAACGACCGGGCCGGCATGGAGGCCATGGTGCAGCGCGCGTTGCGGGCGCATTTCCGGCCGGAGTTCCTGAACCGCCTGGACGAGACGGTGATCTTCCAGCAGTTGTCGCGCGAGCAGATCCGCCACATCGTCGGGCTGCACGCCGAGGCGCTGCAGCGCCTGCTCGCCGAACGCAACATCACGCTGGTGCTCTCGGATGCGGCGCGCGACGCGCTCGCCGACGAGGGCTACGACCCGCACTACGGTGCACGGCCGTTGAAGCGCACGCTGCAGCGGCGGGTGCAGAACCCGCTCGCGATGAAACTGCTCGAGGGCGCCTTCAAGCCCGGCGACACGGTCGAAGTCGCGTTCGAGAGCGGTTCGTACCAGTTCCGCGCCGTGAAACAGGCGCGGACACCCGAGAAAGCCCACGCGTGAGCAAGAAGCATCTCGACACGTCCAGCAAGCTGGGGCGCATCCTGTTCTCGATGAAGGACATCTCCGTGCGCATGAAGCCGGACATCCGCGCCCGGGTGATCCGCGTCTTCAACATGGTCGAAGCCACGCCGGATGAACCGAACCTGCGCTTCTCGCTGCGCGACGACCTCGACAAGCTGGGACGCGAGCCGCAGCTGGCGGGGCTGGCCAAACAGCTCTACAAGGAGCTGCCGAACTCGTAGCCCGCTTCCCGGTGCAACATGCGACAGCGCCCGCCGGTGCCACGTCCGCCGGCGGGCGCTGTCGTGAGCGGGGAGCCGTGGGCGGGCGCACCGCCGCACGCCCGCGAGTTGCGCTACTGCGTCCCGAACCGGCTTTCGCCCTGCGGTCGGTAGAACACGACCTGGTTCTTGGGCGGGCGCTTGGCCAGCAGCAGCGCCTGGTTCGCGAGCCGCCACAGATCCTGCGGATTGTCGGCGTGGTCGGGGAACATCGCCACGCCAGCACTCACCGTGACATGCACGCGATGCGCGCGGCCGTCCAGACCCTCGAGTCGGATGGCGGTCTTCTCGACCGCGACACGCAGACGCTCGGAGATCGCGAGCACGTCCTCTTCGGTGACCGGCGGCGTGAGCAGCACCGCGAACTCCTCGCCGCCCCAGCGTGCGACCGTATCGAACGGGCGCACGGTGGTGCGCAGCGCCGCCGCCACCTGGATCAGCACCTGATTAC
>JANMAX010000306.1:0-9755 GCA_031360075.1 bacterium
ATGAAGCTCGCGCGGGTGCGGTGATGACGATGGCGGCCTCGTCCGCGGCCCGGGCGGGGGCCCCGGGCGCCCATGCCACTCCCATAAGTGGTTGCCAACGCATGCGATGGCAACGCAAAAATAGCCCTTTCAGTTTACTGCTCAAATGTGTAGTATGCGCCCATCCCTGAGACGGAAGCGCCCGGGGCAGCGGCTTCAGAGGCTCCCAGAGTCTGTGAGACCGCTCGAACCCCGCTGGCGCGACCCGGATCCCCGCACTACAAGACGCAGCCCCTGCGAAGGAGACGCAGTCATGAACTTCAATCCTCTGCCCAACGCCAAGGAACGGTCGAAGGCCCTGGACCTCGCCCTGCAGCAGATCGAGAAGCAGTTCGGCAAGGGTGCGATCATGAAGCTGGGCGAGGGCAACTCCGCGCCCGAGATCGAGACCATCTCCACGGGCTCGATCGGCCTCGACATGGCGCTCGGCGTCGGCGGTGTGCCGCGCGGCCGCATCATCGAGATCTACGGACCGGAATCGAGCGGCAAGACGACGCTGGCGCTCACGATCATCGCCAATGCCCAGAAGGTCGGCGGCAGCGCGGTGTTCATCGACGCCGAGCACGCGCTCGACTCGGGTTACGCCGCCAAGCTGGGCGTCGACATCGCCAACCTGCACGTCGCGCAACCGGATACCGGCGAGGAAGCGCTCGAGATCACCGACACGCTCGTGCGTTCGGCCGCGGTCGACATCGTTGTCATCGACTCGGTCGCGGCCCTCGTGCCGCGTGCCGAGATCGAGGGCGAGATGGGCGATTCGCACGTCGGGCTGCAGGCGCGCCTCATGTCGCAGGCGCTCCGCAAGCTCACGGGCTCGATCAACAAGAGCAACACGTGCGTGATCTTCATCAACCAGATCCGCATGCAGATCGGCGTCATGTTCGGCAATCCTGAGACGACGGCTGGCGGTCGCGCGCTGAAATTCTACGCCTCGGTCCGCCTCGACATCCGCCGCATCCAGACGCTCAAGGAAGGCGAGACGGCGGTCGGTAACCGCACCAAGGTGAAGGTGGTCAAGAACAAGGTCGCGGCCCCGTTCCGCGAGGCCGAGTTCGACATCCTCTACAACCAGGGCATCTCGCGTGAAGGTGAACTCATCGACTTCGCGGTCGAGAAAGGCATCATCAACAAGGCCGGCACGTGGTTCAGCTTCGGGGACGAGCGCCTGGGCCAGGGTCGCGAGAACGCCCGCATGTTCCTCAAGGAGCACGCCGACATCCGCGGCAAGATCGAAGCCAAGCTGCTGCCGCAACTGGGCCTGCGCACGCCGATGCCGAACGGTTCGCACGCTCCCGTGCCGGGCAGTGCCAACGGCAGCACCAATGGCGACACGGCCAAGGCCACGGCCGCAGCGGGCATCACGCCGGCCAAGCCGGTCGCGGCACCCGCTCTGGCGGACCGTCGCAAGTAGGGTTGCAGTAAATCGCGGTGGGGCGGTCATGGGGCCGCCCCACTTCGAACCTGCGCTGAGCCGGAACGGGCGGCGCTTCGAACCCTCCCCGCGGAGCCGAATCCATGCGTGCTCGTAGTGGTGCCGGTCGCAGTGGTGCCGGTCGTGATGCTGCCGGTCCTGGTCGTGCCCGTCGTGGTGCCGAGGGCGCCGCCGAGTCGGTGGACGCCAGCGACGCCACTGCCTGCCGCGAAGCCGCGCTCAAGCTGCTCGAGCGCACGCGCCGCACGCGATCGGATCTGGAGAAGCGCCTGAAGGCCAAGGGCTACGCCGCGGCCACCGTCGCGCCCGTGCTCGAGCGGCTCACCGAGGTCGGGTTGATCGACGACTCCGAGTACGCGCGCGCCTGGCTGGCCGGCCGCTGGGGGCGGAAGCCCTCGGGCTGGCGGCGACTGCAGCAGGAACTGCGCTCCAAGGGCATCTCCGACGACGACGTCGAGCGCGCCCGCGACGTGCTGACCGAGCGGGGGAGCGCGCCCGACGAGGTCGAGAGCGCCTTGAAGCTCGTGCTCCAGGCCCGCCGGCGCTACGCCAAGCTCGACGAGCAGAAGCAGCGCCAGCGGCTCTACGCGCTGCTCGCCCGGCGCGGATTCAGCGCCGATGTCATCCGCCGGGCGCTCGAGATGCGCGAGCCGCTCGAGAGCGGGATCGAGGGCTAGGGGCAGCTTTTTCTCCCCCGGAACTGGCTCGAAACGGTTCCGTCCTCATCCTCGGAGCGAATCCGGGTTATCCTGCGGGCACCAACACCCCCCCCCTTGTCGCGCCGGACGGCCGCTCTCACGGGCCCCGACGCCGACCGCACGCACAGCACGAGACGTCCCGGAGGACGACGATGGTGGCATTCCGAGCAGCCCCCCGCGATCACATCGCCAAGAAGCGACCGGTCGCGAAGCCGGCGGCGCCGAAGGCCGAGGGTGGGGCGAAGTCATCCGCCGCGGGCACGAGTGCGGCCAAGAAGAAGTCCACCAGTGGCCGCAGCACGAGCGTGCGCTCGTCATCGATGGCGGGCGATCGCATGCCGGCCGCTCCCGTGCGCGGGGCGCAGGATGTCGACGCGTTCATGAAGGAACTGCGTCATCCGTTCAAGGCGGAAGTGCAAGCCGTGCGCGAGATCGTGCTCGCGGCCAACAAGAAGCTCGCCGAGCGCATCAAGTGGAACGCTCCGAGTTTCTATTACGGTGCCGATCTCGGCGCGTTCAATCTGCACCAGACGGCCTATGTCCAGTTGATCCTGGTGTTCCCCAACGGTCTCATCGACGACGGCGGCGCGGGGCTGCTCATGGGCACGTGGCGGGACCGGCGCGAAGTGCGCTTCGCCGACATGAAGGACGTGCTCGCGAAGAAAGCCGCGCTACGGCGCGTGGTGAACGCCTGGGTCGAGCGCATGGACGGCAAGCGCTAGCTTTGCGTGGGGTGGCTGTCGCGAGCGCACGGCTCGCGGTTCAGCACGCTCAAGTGCCGCTCGTCCCGCGTCTCCAGCCCCGCTCGGCCACCCAGGCACACGCGCACTGGACGGCCTGACGAGCGGCCCGGCTTTCCGCTATCTTCCCTCGGCCCGCAACGCCTCGCCGCCACGCCCCCGGCTGCCAGCCAGCCACGGGGCCGAGCCCCACCACCTGGAGCACGGATGTCCCCGACTGCCTCGCTCAAGACCGGCGCCCAACTTCGTCGCGCCTTCCTGGACTTCTTCGTCAAGAACGGGCACGTCGAGGTGCCGTCGTCGCCGTTGGTTCCGCATGGCGACGCCACGCTCATGTTCACGACCGCGGGGATGGTGCAGTTCAAGCCCTACTACTCGGCCACCGGCGACGTGCCGTACACACGCGCGACCTCGGTGCAGAAGTGCCTGCGGCTCACCGACCTCGACAACGTCGGCCTGACGCCGCGGCACGACACGTTCTTCGAGATGCTCGGCAACTTCTCGTTCGGTCCGCGCGCCAAGGGTGCCTACTTCAAGGAAGAAGCGACGGCCCTGGCCTGGGAATTCGTCACCGGTGTGTTGGGCCTTCCCAAATCGCGCCTCTACATCTCGATCTTCGGCGGCGAGCCGGGCGTGCCGCGCGACGACGAGGCGGCGGAACTCTGGAAAAAGCTGGGGCTCGCGCCGGGCCACCTGGTCGCACTCGGTCGCAAGGACAACTTCTGGGGTCCCGCGGGCGGCGCGGGCGCGTGCGGGCCGTGCAGTGAGATCTACTTCGACCTGGGCGAGAAGCGCCCCGATGACCTGCCCGGGGACGCGTTCTGGGGCGAAGTGGCCGGCGACGCGGGCGACCGCTACATGGAGTTCTGGAACCTGGTGTTCCCACAGTTCGACGCCCAGGCGGACGGCACGCTGAACCCGCTGCCGAACCCCGGGATCGACACCGGCATGGGCATCGAACGGCTGGCGCTCATCCTGCAGGGCAGGAACACCATCTTCGAGACCGACCTGTTCGCGCCGCTCGTGGACGCCGTGCTGTCGCGCGCCACGATCACGCCCGCCAACCGCAAAGCCGCGACGCGCGATGCGCGCATCATCGCCGACCACGTCCGCGCGCTGTCGTTCGCGGTCGCCGAGGGCGCGCTGCCGGGCAACGAGGGGGCGGGCTATGTGCTGCGCCGGCTGCTGCGGCGCGCGGTGACGCGCGGCCGTTCAGGCGAGGGTCTGGCACTCGAAGGCGGGTTCCTGTCCGAGGTCGCCGCCCGCGCCATCGACCAGTTCGGCGGGCACTACACCGAACTCGTCACGCACCGCGACCGCATCCTGCGCCTGCTCGATCAGGAGGAAGCCAGCTTCAGCCAGACGTACGAGGCCGGCATGGAGCGGTTGGAGAAGCTCCTGGACCAGGGGCACACCGAGATCCATGGCTTCGAGGCGTTCGAGCTGCACGACACGTACGGGTTCCCGATCGAGCTCACCGAGGAGATCGCCGCGGGCCGCGGCGTGGCCGTCGACCATGACTCGTTTCGCGAGCAGATGGAAGGCCAGCGCGCGCGCGCGCGTGCGGCCAGCCGCTTCGCCAGGGACGCCGGCAGCGAGAAGCGCCCATGGACCGAACTCAAGGGCGGGCCGGATTCGCAGTTCCTGGGATACGACCAGACCACGGTCGAGGGGGTCGCGATCGTGCGCTGGCGGCCGTTTGATGAGGACATCGAGATCGTCCTGGACCGTACGCCGTGCTATCCGGAATCGGGCGGGCAGGTGGCCGACAAGGGTTACATCGACGCGGGCAAGGCGCGCGCCGGGCTGGTGCTGGTGTATCGCGAGGGCGACAGCATCGTGCATCGCGTCAATCTGTCGGTGGGCGAACCCGCCACGCTGCTCGAGCACGGTGCCGCCGGCACGTGCATCGCGGTGGTCGAGCCCGACCGTCGCGCCGCGACCAACCGTCACCACACCGCGACGCACTTGCTGCATGCCGCGTTGCGCAGCGTGCTGGGCGACCACGTGCATCAGGCGGGTTCGCTGGTGGCACCCGAGCGGTTGCGCTTCGACTACACGCACTTCGAATCGCCGACGCCGCTGCAGACGGCGCTGGTCGAGCAGCGCGTCAACGACTGGGTCATGGCGAACGTCGAGGTCGGTTGGCGCGAGATGCCGATCGCCGAGGCCCGCGCATTGGGGGCCATGGCGCTGTTCGGCGAGAAGTACGGCGAGCGCGTCCGCATGGTGACCGTGGAGGGAGTGCCGGCCGAGCACATCGAGCCGTCGCGCGAACTGTGCGGCGGCACGCACGTGCGCCGCACCGGCGACATCGGACTGTTCGTGCTCGCCGAGGAGAACGCGGTGGCGAGCGGCGTGCGGCGGATCGAGGCGCTGTGCGGCCCGGCGGCGCGCACCTGGCTGCTGGATTCGCACGGCACGCTCACGGACATCATGCAGGTGATGCAGTCGCCGATCCACAAGGTGCTCGAGAACGTGCTGAAATTGCAGGCCGAGGTGGCCACGCTGCGCAAGGCCGTGGCGGCTTCGAGCAAGCTGGGACTCGAGGCACAGTTCGCGCAACTCGCGGCCGGTGCGACGCAGGAGGCGAACGGCCGCTGGGTGGTCGCCCGGCTCGAGACCGATGGCGAGGCGAACGCCATGCGCGACGCCGCCGACAAGCTGCGCGGCGCGCTCGGCCGCGGCGCGGCCGTGCTGGCGATCGTCAACGAGGAGAAGCTGACGTTCCTGGCCGCCGTGAGCGACGATCTGGTGGCCGAGAAGAAGCTGCGCGCCGACGAATTGGTGCGCGCCGTGGCCATGGTCACGGGCGGCTCGGGCGGTGGCAAGCCGCATCTGTCGCTGGCGGGCGGGCGCGACATGGGCAAGCTCGACGACGCACTCGAACTGGCACGGACGAAACTGCGGGAAGCGTTGTCGTGAGCCGGACCGAGCGCACGCCATTCACGGCCCGCGACGCCGGCGGCAGCGGGCGTTTCGAGTTGCCGCGGACGCGGTCATGACCTGGGGCCAGATCGCCGCCATGAGCATCATGGGCCTGTTCATCATCGTCGCCTTTCTCTGGTACATGAGGAATGAACATTGAAAGCACTTGTCCTGGCGGGCGGCCGCGGCACGCGGCTGCGCCCCATCACGCATACGCGGGCCAAGCAACTGGTGCCCGTGGCGAACAAGCCGGTGCTCTATTACGGACTCGAGGCCATCGCGGCCGCGGGCATCCGCGAGGTCGGCATCGTCGTCAGCGATCCGCGCGAGTTGCTGCTGCCGGATCACCGCACCGGCGAGATGGTCACGACGCTCGTCAACTCGCAGGCCGAGATCCGCGCCGCGGTCGGGGATGGCCGGCAGTTCGGGCTGCAGGTCACGTACATCGAACAGGAAGCCCCGCTCGGGCTGGCGCACGCGGTGAAGATCTCCGAGGCCTTCATGGCGGGCGACTCGTTCGTGATGTATCTGGGGGACAACCTGATCAAGGACGGCATCGTGCCGTTCGTGCGGGAGTTCGAGCGCGAGAAGCCGGAAGCCCAGATCCTGCTGGCCAAGGTGTCGCGGCCATGGGAGTTCGGCGTCGCCGAACTCGAGGGCGAACGCGTCGTGCGCCTGGAAGAGAAGCCCAAGCAGCCGCGCAGTGATCTGGCGCTGGTCGGGGTCTATTTGTTCACGAAGACGATCTTCGATGCCGTGAGCGCCATCCAGCCGTCGCCGCGCGGTGAGCTCGAGATCACGGATGCCATCCAGCACCTCATCAACACCGGCCGTAACGTGCGTTCGCACGTCATCCACGGCTGGTGGAAGGACACCGGCCGCGTCGAGGACCTGCTCGAGGCCAACCGCATCGTGCTCGCCGACCTCGAGACGCGCATCGAGGGCGAGGTCGATGCCGCGAGCGCGATCGAGGGCCCGGTGCACATCGGCGCCGGCACCAAGGTGGTGCGCTCGCGCCTGCGCGGGCCGCTGGTCATCGGGGCCGGGGCGCACATCCAGGACGCCTATGTGGGTCCGTTCAGCGCCATCGCCGACGGTGTGCACATCGAGAAGTGCGAGATCGAGCATTCCATCGTGCTCGACCGCAGCCGGCTCAACGACATCAGGGGCCGCATCGAGTCGAGCTTGATCGGGCGCGACGTCGTGGTGACCGCGAGCGAGACGCGCCCGAGTGCCCACCGTCTCATGCTGGGCGACTCGAGCCGCGTGGAGCTGGCGTGAAGGTGCTCGTCACGGGCGCGGGCGGCATGCTGGGCCAGGCCGTGGTCCCGGCACTCAAGGCGGCGGGCCACATCGTCACGCCATGCACGCACGCGACGCTGGATGTGACCCGTCTCCAGGATGTCCGCACCGCGATCAACACCGCGCGGCCGGATTGGGTGTGTCATCTGGCGGCCTACACGAACGTCGATGGCTGCGAGACCGCCGCGGACCAGGCATTCCTGGTGAACGGCCTGGGCGCGCGCAACGTCGCCATCGGGGCGAACGATGCCGCGGCTGCGGTGCTCGCGATCTCGACCGACTACGTGTTCCCGGGTGTGGAGGCGTCACCGCGTCGCGAGTACGACGCGGTCGCACCGGCCTCGGTGTATGGCCGCAGCAAGCTCGCGGGCGAACTGGGAGTGCGCGAGACCAACCCGCGTCACACCATCGTGCGCACCGCCTGGCTGTACGGTGAGGGAGGCAAGAACTTCGTCGACACGATCCGCGGCAAGGCGCTTGCCGGCGATCCGCTCGCCGTGGTCGACGATCAGCACGGCGCGCCAACGTGGACGCGCGACCTCGCGGCCGCGTTGGTGACGCTCATGGAGAAGCGCGTTTTTGGCACGCTGCACGCCACCAACTCGGGCGAGTGCACGTGGCATGAGTTCGCGAGCGAGATCTGCGCGCTCGCCGGAACGACCACCGAGATCAAACGCATCTCGAGCGCCGAGCTGGCGCGCCCGGCACAACGGCCGGCGTGGTCGGTGCTGCATCTGGGCACGCTCGAACAGGTCCTCGGACGTCCGATGCCGCATTGGCGCGACGCCCTCAGCCGTTATCTCGCGCAGCCGTCGCCGGCGCGCGTCTAGGAGAACACTGCCCATGCCCCCCCGCGCAGCCGCCCGCATGAACCCGCTCGAGACCCAGGCGCGTGTCGCGCTGCGCGACAGTGCGCGCACGCTGGCGCGCATCGAACGCGAGAGCGCTCCCGCCGTCGCCGTCGCAGCCGAGATGCTGATTGGCTGCTTTCGTGACGGTTGCACCGTGTTCTTCTGCGGCAATGGCGGCAGTGCCGCGGACGCGCAGCACCTGGCGGCCGAGTTCTCGGGCCGCTATCTGGTCGACCGTCCCGGGCTGCCGGCCGTGGCGCTGACCGCCAACTCCTCGGCCGTGACCGCGATCGGCAATGACTACGGCTACGACGAGGTGTTCGCGCGCCAGTTGGAGGGCATCGGCAAGCCGGGCGACGTGCTGGTCGCGATCACGACCAGCGGGCGCTCGGAGAGCATCCGCAATGCGGTACGCGCCGCGCAGGAGCTCGACATGCGGGTGATCGGCATGACCGGCCCCCGCGGTGCCGAGTTCGCGGCCATGTGCGACGTCGCGCTCGTGAGTCCGGCGGGCTCGACGCCGAACATCCAGGAAGGCCACATCGCCATGGGGCACGCGTTCTGCCTGCTGGTGGAGCGCACGCTGTTCCCCGAGGCGACCGCCGGGCAGGGCCCGAAGCCGGCAGGTGTGCTCGTGGAGCCCGCCGATACGCCCGCCGTGAGCGCCAGGGCCGAAGCGGCGAAGCCCGCGCCGGCCAGGTCCGCCAAGCGCAAGCCGGCGGGCAAGCCGCCTGCCCGGGCGGCTGCGCGCAAGCCGGCGCGCCCGGCCGCCGCGCCGGTGCGCACGCGCGGCAAGTCGTCGGTGCGCGTGACGCGGGGCCGCGCTTGATCGGTCCGCTCATCCAGGCGCTGCGCCCCAAGCAGTGGACCAAGAACCTGCTCGTGTTCGTGGGCGTGGTGTTCGCACAGCAAGCGGGGCGCGGCGATCTGCTGCTGCGCGCCGGTGCCGGCTTCCTGGCGTTCTCGTTGCTCGCGGGCACGGTGTACATGGTCAACGACCTGCGTGACATCGAGTCCGATCGCGCCCACCCCAAGAAGAAACAGCGCCCGATCGCAGCCGGCCGGCTGCCCGTGGGCGTGGCGTGGGCCGCCGTGCCGTTCCTGCTCGCCGGAGTGGGTGTGCTGTCGTGGTGGCTCGGCGTGGGCTTCAGTGCGGTGCTCGCGACTTACCTCCTGAGCAATCTGGCCTACAGCTTCGGACTCAAGCACCACGTCATCCTCGATGTCTTCCTGATCGCCATGGGGTTCGTGCTGCGTGCCGTGGCCGGCGTCGAACTGCTGAAGCCGATCGCACCCGCGACGCAGATCTCGCCGTGGCTGCTGGTGTGCACGTTCTTCGGCGCGCTGTTCCTGGCCGTGTCCAAGCGCAGCCGCGAACTCACCAACGCCGGCGGCAGTGCTTCGAACCAGCGTGCCGTGCTGGCGTCGTACACACCCGAATTGCTCGACCGCATGCTGACGATCTGCGCCGCCAGCACGCTCATGTCCTACGCGCTCTACACCATCTGGCCGGCCACGGTGGCCAAGTTCCACACCGAGGCACTCATCGTGACGGTGCCGGTGGTGGCGTATGGCGTGTTCCGCTACCTGCACCTCGTGCGGGTCTCCGAGACGAGCGAGGATCCCTCGCAGGTGCTGCTCTCCGACCGGCCGATCCAGGCGGCGGTGGCGCTGTTCCTGCTGATCGCGGTGTGGATCCTGTACCGCGCCCAGTGAGCCGCGCCCCGCGCGCGCGCGCAGCACGGGCCGCGGTCCGGCGCCCGGC
>JANMAX010000333.1:0-9393 GCA_031360075.1 bacterium
CGGGGCCGGCGTCAGCGTGGGTGTCAGCACCGTACCCGAGACCAGCCGGCCGGGGTGCAAGGTCACCGTGCCCAAGGCGGCGTTCGCCACGAGCACGAGGCCCTGCATGTCACCCGACGCCAGCACACCGGCGGGCGGGATGAAGTGGATGTCGTACCGACCAGCGGCGATCGTGATGCTGAAGGTGCCATCCGCCGCGGTGCGGTCGTTCGCGAGGAAGACATTGTCCCCCGTGCACAGGTCGATGAAGTCGAGATCGACATTGCTGACGGCAACTCCGGCCTCGGTCTTCACCACCCCACTGACCGTGAGGGCCGAAGCGACGGAGGGCACGCCAAGCGTGAGGCCGAGCAGGAAGGCGGGCAACCACAACCGGTGCAGGGGGTGGGCATGCATGCAGGGCTCTCTTTCCGGGTGGAGCTTCGCAGGGTGGTGATGCCGGCTGTCGGCGCGGGACGACGCGCTAACTGGCGAGGGCGGGGTGATTCGGGGTGTCGAACAACTGCTCTGCGAACAGCTTGCGGTAACTGCCTCCTCGAGCCAGAAGGTCATCGTGACGGCCTTCTTCGACGATGCGGCCATGTTCCATGACAACGATGCGATCGGCGCGGCGCACGGTCGACATGCGGTGGGCGATGACGAACGTCGTGCGGCCCTGGGTGAGACGAGCAAGTGCTTCCTGGATCAGGGCCTCGCTCTCGGCGTCCACGGCTGAGGTCGCTTCGTCAAGAATCAGGATGCGCGGATTGCTCAGGACCGCGCGCGCCAGCGCGATGCGCTGGAGCTGCCCGCCGGATAGACGCTGTCCGCGTTCGCCGACATCGGTCTTGAACCCGTTCGGCAGTGTCATGATGAACTCACGGGCGTTCGCGACCGTCGCGGCCTCGATGATCTGATCATCGCTGGCTTCGGGCAGGCCGTAGCGGATGTTGTCCGCGATCGTGCCCGAGAACAGGATGGTCTCCTGCGTCACGACGCCGATCTGACGGCGCAACGAGGTGAGGTCCGCCTTCTGGATGTCCTGGCCGTCGATGAGGACCCGGCCGCTGTCGGGCGTCAGGAAGCGCAACAGATGATTGATGAGCGTGGTCTTGCCGGCGCCGTTGGAGCCGACCAGTGCCACCGTCTCGCCAGCTTGTGCGCGCAGCGAAACGCCCTGCAGGACCGGCTTCTCGGGCAGGTAGGCGAACGAGATGTCCTCGAACGACACATCGCCGGCGGTGATGGTCAGCGCTTCCCCGCCCGGGAGTTCGCGGAACGGTTCGGTGTCATCGAAGAAGTCGAGGATGCGGTCGAGCGAGACGCGTGACGACTGATAGGTCTCGTTGGTCTTCGCCAGGCGGCGCAGCGGCGGGAACAGCATCGCCGACAAAGAGTAGAACGCCATCAGGCTTCCGGTGGTCATCTCGCCCGAGAGCACGCCGCGGCCGCCGATCCACAGAACCAGGGCGCCACCCAGTGCCACGGTCGTGTTCGCAACGGCATTCAGGAGCCCTCCCCAGCGCGCCTTCTCGATGAGCCGGTCGCGCAGCCGCCCGGTCTGGGCTTCGACTCGCTCGCTCTCGGCCGCTTCCTGGGCAAACGCCTTGACGATGATCGCACCCGCGATCTTCTCCTGGAGGTGGCCCGACAGCGCCGAACGCTCACGGCGGGCATCGCGACCGCTCTTGCGCAAGCGCGGGTTCAGGCTCAGGAACGCCGCGACGTAGATCGGCATGGCGACCAGGACAATGAACGCCAGACGCCAGTTCACGGAGAAGATGGCGATCAGGACCGCGAGCACAGTGACGCCGTCCATGAGGGCGCGCATGTAGCCGTCGGTGATCATGTCGAGCACCGCGTTGATGTCGCCCATCAGGCGCAGCATCAGCTTGCCGGTACGGGACTCTCGGAAGAAGCGCATCGAAAGCGACTGCAGCCTGCGATAGAGATCGAGACGCATCTCGTAGATGATGCGCTGGCCGATGGTTTCGGACACCGTGCGCTGCATGTACACCAGCAGCCCCTTGCTGACAGCCAGTCCGGCGAGTGTGGCGAAGATGACGGCCAGAAACCCGGCTGGATCGAACGCATGGCCGAAGAACACGGAGGTCCGGTGATGCCTCAGCACGCCATCGATGATGTGCCGCAGCACGAATGGCACCGGCACGTCGACGACCGCGAGCAGCAGCGAGACCGTCAGCGTGGTGGCCAGTAAGGCGACATGCCGTTTCGCGTAGGGCAGCAGTCTCGCCAATTCCTCGAGCTGCGAACGTTCCCGGCCCTCGTCGGTGTCGCCACCGGGGGCCGGGCCCGTGGTTTCTGGGGTCAGCGAGCTCACAACGCCGCGCGGCTCGCGCCGTGCGTGCCGGGCACGAACTGGTGCTCGCTAGCCGACGGTGATGCCGGGCTGCCGTTCATGGAAGCCCCCTGCGTGCGTTCACGCACCGAGCGCAGGAGCGGGACCATGCCACCCGCGAGGATGGTCTCGCCCGACAGACAGCGGATGCCGCACGACGCCTCGACCTCGGCGATGCCGAGTGTGCCGTTGGCGACGATGCCCGCGGTGGCGATGACCGGATAACCGAGGGCCAGCAAGCGCCGGACACCGGCCTCACAGGACAAGGCATCCGGACCGGCGAACGTCACCGCGTCAATCGAAGCGCGGAACGCGGGGTCCGCGAGCATCATCGCGGTCTCACGCTGGATGATGCCATCGGCGATCTCGATGATGACGAACTCCGGGTCATGCGTGGCGAGTTGCGCGCGGATGCGGCCGGCGATGCTCAGCAGCAGGTCCAGTTGCAGGTTCGCGGTCGACGGCCAGCCCGCGTGCGTGAAGTCGAGCACGCACACCGCACCGGCGTCATAGAGGAAGTTGGGATCCTTGCGACACGCCGTGCCGGTGATCTTCGCGGCGGCGACCCGGTGGCCGGCAACCGTGAGGCTGCGGATCATCTGCGCCGCGGTCGTGGTCTTGCCCGAGTTCATCGAAGCGCCCAGTGACAGGATCGTGGTCGCCGTGCGCTGCGTGACCGGCTGGGCCGGGAGCGCCTGGAAGTGCGTCATGTACAGCGGCTTGCCCTCGGTATCCGCGAGCCGGCCCAGGTACTCGATGACGGTGGGTTCGCTCATCCGGTTGTTCATGCTGACGACCTCGCCCACGACGCCGCCGATCCCGATGATGTGACCGAGCGGGCCCGTGACGCGGCCGACGCCTTCGAATTGATCGGTCGCATAGCGATCCCCGAGCACGCCAACGAACACGTCGCCCGCGAAAATCGACATCTTGCGACCGTCATGGGCTTCCAGATCCCGGTGCTTGCCGATGGTCACGACGCGCGCGAGCACCAGCGAGCCGGGGTCGTACCCTTCGACCATCGGCAACGGGCCGCTGACGAGCGAGGGGTCCACGAGGTGGGTGGCGTAGGGCCACTTGATTCGGGCGTTCTGGAAGGTGTCCATGGAGGGAGATCCTTTCGTCGCTGGGCGGCGAGGGGAACCCCTCGTCCGAGCGAAACCTGAGATGAGAAGTGGTTCCTATGAATCGGCGACCTTCATCAGAAAAGGTGGTGCCGCACCGTTCGCTGATACACCGAAGACGCCAAAGGTGAACAGCCTGGGTAAACTCTTGAAGGCAGCGGCCAGCGAGCGCTGGGCCCTTGAATGGTGGCACGTCGCGGCACTCAGGTGCCATGGTCTCTATGTTTAAGCAGCAACTGGACAACGTCTTACATGGCAAGCTGCATGTTTAACTTGAGAACCATGCGATGTGCCATGGTGGCCCCACGCGCTGGCCGCCAATGGGCCCAGATCGCAACCACCCGCGGACGTTATCGGCTGGCTCCGGTTCGAAATCGCATGCTTCGCGCGATCCTGGTCCGGCACCCTTCCCGCCCACCCCGTCAGGGCACTTGCGGGGCGTCCCCGAAGTGCCGTTTCACCCAGTCGATCCACAGTCGCGCGCGCTCGCGGCTGTTGGCCGGATCCGAGGAGGCGTGCGTGCGGCCCGGGAAAGCCACGAACTCGGTCTCGACGCCGTTGTCCTTCATGGCGTGGTAAAGCGCCATCGCTTGCGTGGGCGGGACGCGGAAGTCCTCGATGTTGGACATCACCAACGTCGGCGCCCGGATGCGCGTCGCAAAGGTGATGGGTGACTGTTCGCGCGCCAACCGCTGCCGATCCCCCGTCCACGGCGAGCCCCCGAGCACATAACGGTTCGAGACGCTGCCGTCGGACAGGTTGTACTGGTCCTCCCAACTCGTCACCGGTGCGCCCGCCATGCCGGCCGTCCACTCATCGGGGTAGTTGCCGAGCAGCCACGAAGTCATGTAGCCGCCGTAGGACCAGCCTGTCACCGCCGTGCGCCGACCGTCGATCCAGGGATGCTCCCGCAGCATCCTCACGCCGGCCATGACGTCGCGGCCCGGCCCCGGGCCCCAGTCCCCCTGGATAGCGGCCATCCAAGCGTTGCCCAGATTGTCGCTGCCACGGTAGTTGGGCATGAACACCACCCAACCCTCGGTGGCCATGAGCTGCGGCAACATCGAGAAGTTGGTCTTCGAAGCCGAGGTCGGCCCGCCATGGATCGTCAGGACCAATGGATACTTCCTCGCCGGGTCGAAGCCGGGCGGATAGGCCAGGACCCCATCCGCCTCCAGGCCATCCGGTGTCTTCCAGGTGACGCGTTCCATCCTGCCGAACCGGAACTCCCGGGCCCAGGCGTTGAGCTCGGTGAGACAGCGCGGCTTGGACTGTGGCGAGTCGAGCACGTAGAGCTCGGCAGGATGATCGGCGGTGGTCGCGATGAACGCGATGCGGCCGGTCCTCCCCGCTTCGATGTCGTAGCCGAACGCACCGCTCACGACGAGATCACCCAGATCGAGGCGCTGGGCGGCGCCATCCACGCGCTGCAGCCAGACTCCCACCGAAGTGCGGTCGTTGGCGGCCACCAGTAATGTCCGGCTGTCGGCGAGCCACTGTCCATTGAACATCATGCGATCCAACGCGCGCGTCACGCTCCGCCCGGTTCCGCCTTCCGCGGATACCACGTGGATCTCGTTGACGTAGTTGATGTCGCCGCGACCGTCGCGTGGTGACCAGTAGGCGATGCTGCGGCCATCCGGCGACCAAGCCGGATTGTTCTGGAAACGAGTCGCTCCCGTGAGCGAACGAATCGCGCCGCTCGCGACGTCGACGACGGCGATGCTCACAGAGTCGAGCCGGCCGCTCTGCGGCGCAGGAACCCGCGCGAATGCGATCCGGCGTCCATCCGGTGACCACGACAGGCGCGAGGGCGCGCTGCCGGGCGGCAGTGCGAACTCGAGTGACCACGGGCCGCTGGTGACGCGCTTGGCATCACCAGCCAGTGGCTGCACCCAGATGTGTTGTGCGCTCAGTTCGTGGCGCAGGAACAGATCCTGGTCCCCGACCCGGAACGTGGCGATGTGGCGGCTCTCGCCCGTGCGCATGGGAGTGGTGTCGCCGGCGGCGAACGCGATGGCCTGACCATCCGGACGCCATGAGAAGTGCTCGACTCCGGTCGGCGAGTGCGTCAGCACGCGCGCTTCACCAGGGGACATCGGCAGCAGCCACACTTGCGGCCGGTCCAACCGATCCGGAGCCATGAAACCCAGCGTCGTGCCGTCGGGTGACCACTGTGGCGAACTGACCGCGTGCCGCTCGAACGTCAGTGCATGGGCGCGCCCGGCGACCGCGTCGGCCAGCCACAACTCGGAGTCATTGTGGTTGTCGTCGAAGTCTGGCTTGGTCACGATGAAGGCCACCCACCGGCCATCGGGCGAGACGCGCGGACTCGAGAGCGACACGCTCCTTCGCGCGGCATCGAACGTATAGGGCGCCGGGGCCTGGGCCATGGCAGCGGGCGCGGCGAACAGGACGGCGGCGGCAAGGAACAAGCGGATGCGCATGGCGGCTCCGGTGCGAAGGATCGGGCGGACTTCCGTGACCGATCGAGACCGTAGCACAGGGCCGGAGCAGGCTTGGAGCGGGCTCCGGCGAAACACGGGAGCGGCCGGATGCGGGGGTGGACGCTAGTCCCCAGGATCTCCGATGAGCGCGAAGCCCGCCCAGTACGCCGGATGTGCGAATGGCAGCCGCCCGGCCGGATCCCGCCACTCGCGCACGGCCCGGCGGGCGCCCTCGAGCGCCACGCCGCGCGAACCCATCGTCGCGCCGGCAGGCAGTCGCGCATAGAACTCCCTGACCAGGAGTGCTGCGACCGCATCGTCGACCGGCCACAGGCTCACCAGCACCGAGCGCGCGCCGGCACGCAGGAACGCGTACTGGAATCCGAGCCAACCCTGCGCGGCGGCGCCCATCCCGCTCGCGGGACGACAGCCGCTGAGGAAGACGAGATCGGCGTCCAGGTGCCACGCCGTGGCGATCTCACGCGCCGAGAGCCGTGAGTCACGGTCGCCGGCCCGGTCGGGAGCCAGCACCAGGTCGGATTCCAGCAGGTGTCCCGCGTCCACCGTGGTGTGGGTCGCCAGATGGATCATCCGGAAGCGTCCGATCGTGCCGTCCTCCGCCAGCGCGCGCAGTGCATGCGCGGTGGCGGCCTGTTGCACGAGCACCTGTGCAGCCGGCAACGCCAAAGCGACCGCTGCGATCTCATCGCGGCTGCCGGTGAGCCGCGACCAGGGTTGCTCGCCACCCTCCCCGTAGGCGGGATCCCCGACCACGAGCGCCGGGGTACTGCGCGGCCAGCGGCGGGTCCTTTCGCGAGCGCGAGTGTACAGGGTGGCGGACGGCGCGTAGGTGATGACGAACTGGTCGGTGAGCCAGCCTCCCGAGGGCGAAGCGAGTGCTTCGAGCGGTCCACCGCCACAGAGTTCAGGTGAGCACACGACGATGTTCGTGACCCCGGTGAGGGAATCGCGCAGGGGCTCGAACCACGCCGCACCCATGTCTCGAGCGAGCTTGGCTTCACGTTCACTCCCGGGCAGGCGCACGGGCCAGAACGCCGCATTGCGCAGTTCCTTCCAGAACACATCGCGCAGCCGGACTCCTCCGGGCAGCCGGTCTGCCGTGGCCGGTAGTCGCACCCACCGCGGCGGACCCTGATCGCGCACGATGACCGCCCACGCCGGCTCGTCGGCCCCGAGTGCGGAGAACCTCGTTCGCACCCAACTCACCAAAGCGGTCTCGGGGGGCAGCTGTGCCTGCAGTCGTGTGAACCAGGCCGCGGTCGGTCCGGTGTCGAAGCCACCGGTGTGCTCAAGCAGGTTGCGGCTGGTGCCGCGCTCGAGCACCGCGAAAGCTTCGACTGTCCGACCGAGATCCGCCAGAGCGAGCGCGAGGTCACCGTGCAGCGAGAGGCCGGACTGGATCGTGCTGCCCTCGTCGCGGGGGGAGAGCGCCCAAGCTGCTTCGTTGAGGGCGATTGCCTCGCTCAGCGCGCGCACGGCCTCGGCGGGCCGGCCGTCATGGCGCAGCAACTGTCCGAGCACGCCGAGACGGAACGCGCGCGACATCGGTGGTGTGCCCGCCCCGGGTGGCGAGGCCGCCACCGCCCCTGCAGCCAACGACTCCGCGGCCGCCCAGGAGCCACGCGAACCCTCGAGAATGGCCATCGCGCTCAACGTCGAGGCCACGGCATCGTTCACGGCTCCGAGCGCTGCACGGCGCGAGGCCAGCGCCATCCGGAGAGCATCGATCGCGGCACCGGGCCGCCCCGCGCTGCGCTCGAGATTGCCGATCTCGTGATAGACCGCGGCGACCGCAAGGGCATTCGGTCCGAGCGTCGCGACCCGGATCCGCAGGGCCTCCCGGTAGAGTGCCAGTGCGCGCGGACGAGCCGCGCTGCCTTGGTAGTTCTTGAGACTCCGCCCCAACAACTCGCGCGCCAACGCGACATCGGGATGCCACGAGCCGTACGCACGCTCGAGTACGCCGGATGCCTGGAGTGCGAGTGAATCGGTGATCCCGGTCCTCGCCAGACGGAAGGACAGGTCGGCGAGTTCGAGTGCCGCGAGTGCCGTGGCGGGCGACCCGCTGCCGAGCACGGCAAGGCGCCTGGCGTAGGCATCGGCGGCGAACCGCTGGCCCTGCGCCACGGAGTCACGCTGCGACGACCAGACGGCCGCGCGATACGCACGCGCAGCGACCACCAGCGATTCCCGCGCGCTGACCGTGGCGTGCTGATACGCGTTGAACTGGCGCCGGGACTCGGCGAGTTCTGCCCTCTGCCAGTCGGGCGCATAGGGCGCGCGTACCGCTGCGGGTGCCGCTTCGATCAAGCTCACCGCGGCTGCGAGCTCCCCGACGGCGAGCAGTGAATCCGCGCGTTCGCGCAACTCGGGCCAGACGTGTGCGAGCGGACCGCCGGCCGGTCCTGGCGCGCGGCAGCCCGAGGACATGAGCGTGGCGGTGAGCAACGGGGCGGCCCATGTGGCGCGTCTCACGGCAGGACGGGCACCCACTCCGGTGTCTCACGCAGGGCATGTTCGAGCGAATCGGCAGACGCGCTTGCGCCCGTGGCCCGAAGCGCGCGGGCCAGCAGCGCGACGCCATCGCGCTGCACGGCGAGCGGGAGCTCAGCCCACGACAGCGAGCGCAGCAGCGCCAGTGCCTCGGACTCCCGGCTGCCCAGCAGGAGCACGTGTGCCAGGTAGAGCCGGCGCGCTTGTTCGCTGGCGCCGGTGGCGTGCGCCGCGGTCAGTTCGCGTTCGGCGGCCATGAGGTCCTGCCGAGCATAAGCGGCGAAGCCCGCCGACAGATGCGGATCCTCCTGCTGCCCTTCACGCAGCAGGAGGCCTTCCGTCGGAGCCGACAGCCAGCGTGTGTCCGGCTTCGCCAATGGCAGGTGCGTGCGCGGCCACGCCATGACCAGCAGCACCGCCGCTGCAGCGGCCACGGGAAGCACCGCCCAGACCGGAATGCGCGCGATGCGGCGGGTCCGCGCCAAGCGGGCATCGGCAAGCGTGCGCTGGGCTGCTGCGATGTGCGAGCGCAAACGTGTCGCACAGGGTTCACAGGTACCGGCATGCCGCACTGCGCGCTCCCGTTCAGCGCCAGCGGACAACCCGAGCGCGAGGTCCGCGCAACTCGCGTCATCGATATGCCGGAAGCCGTCAGTCATGATCCGGTTCCTGCGAGTGCATGCCGGACCAAGTCGCGGGCGATATTCGAGACCACAGCATCACGAAAGCCTGTGGATGCACATCGGTCGCGGCATGCCCCTTGGTGCGCATGCAGCGCGTGAGGGACTCGCGGGCGCGTTGGACGATGACGTCGACGTGCCCGGGCTTGAGCGCCAGTCGCCTGCCGATCTCGAGACTCGGGCGCTCGAGCAGGGCTCGCAGCGACCACGCGACGCGTGCGCGCGGCGCCAGATCGCGCAAGCACCCGGCAAGGTCACCGACAAACTCTTCCGCATGCGTCATGTCCAGT
>JANMAX010000339.1:0-12108 GCA_031360075.1 bacterium
GTCGATGACGCGGTCAAGAACCAGACCGCGGTCGCGGTGCTCAACACCGTGCTGCTGCCCGCCATGAAGGAAGTCGGCGACAAGTTCGGCTCCGGCGAGCTGATCCTGCCGTTCGTGCTGCAGAGCGCCGAGGTCATGAAGAAGGCCGTGGCCCAACTCGAGCGCTACCTGGAGAAGCATGCCGACGTCACGAAGGGCCGCGTCGTGCTCGCCACCGTGTTCGGCGACGTGCACGACATCGGCAAGAACCTGGTGAAGACGATCCTGTCGAACAACGGCTACACCGTGTTCGACCTGGGCAAGCAGGTCCCGGTGCAGACCATTGTCGACAAGGCGCGCGAACTCGATGCCACCGCCATCGGGCTGTCCGCCCTGCTCGTGTCGACCAGCAAGCAGATGCCGATCTGCGTGAGCGAACTGCACCGGCTGGGCATGAAGCTGCCGGTGCTGATCGGTGGCGCGGCCATCAACCGCAACTTCGGCCGCCGCGCGGCCCTGATCGACGGGGAAGTGTTCTACGAACCCGGCGTGTACTACTGCAAGGACGCGTTCGAGGGGCTCGACACCATGAACGCGCTGATCGAGCCCGCGCTGCGCGACGAACTCGTGGCGCGATCCAAGCGCGAGGCGTTCGAGTTCAAGAGCAAGAGCGCCGAGAACGACGCGCGCTCGGCCGCCGCGAGCGCGCAGCAGCAGGACTTCAAGGTCTCGGTGTCGCGGGACGTCAGCGTGCCGCCGCCGCCGTTCTGGGGTGCGCGTGTCACGCCGACCGCGGCCGTGTCGTTCGACGGCATGTACGCCGGCATGGACCTGAAGACGCTCTACCGGCTGCACTGGGGCGCGCGCGGGGATGCCGCGCGGGTCGAAGCGCTGGTGCGCGACGACTTCGAGCCGCGCCGGCTCAAGCTGCAGCGTGACGCGAAGGACAAGGGCTGGCTGCGCCCGGTCGCCGTGTACGGCTACTTCCCGTGCCAGTCCGAGGGGCAGGATCTCGTCATCTACGACCCCGCGGCATTCGTGTCCGGTTCGCTGATGCCGCGCGGCAAGATCGAGGAAGTGCTGCGCTTCTCGTTCCCACGCCAGGCCGACCGCGAAGGGCTGTGCCTGTCGGACTACTTCCAGCCCGCCGCGAGTTCCAGGTTCGACGTGGTCGCGTTCCAGGTCGTGTCGGTGGGCTCCGGCGCCGACGAACTGGGCACGGCCCTCGACAAGCGCGGGGAGTACGCCGAGTCCTTGTTCGTGCACGGGCTCGCCATGGCCGCCACCGAGGGCCTGGCCGAGTGGCACCACCAGCACATCCGCGGCGAGCTGGGTCTCGAGCCCGAACGGGGAAAACGCTATTCGTTCGGCTACAGCGCCTGCCCGGAACTCGCCGATCAAGCCAAGTTGTTCACGCTGCTGACACCGCAGGAGCGCATCGGCGTCGCGCTCACGAGTGCCTGGCAGCTGGTGCCCGAGGCGAGCACGACGGCGATCGTGGTGCACCATCCGCAGGCCAGCTACTACCTCGTGAAGGAGTAAGGCCGCGTTCATACGCGCCAGGCCGCGCGCGCGAGCTGGACGTGGCCCTACCGCCCCGCGTCCCAGCGCAGCATGCGAAGTTCGCTGTGGTCGCCGACGCGTGTGGTCCACACCACGTAGGCATGCCTGCCGGCCAGCGTGGTGGCGACCTTGGGGTGCGACGCGCCCAGCGTGCCCGGCACCACGAAGCGCTCCGCCACGCGCCGGCCGGACGATTCGACGCGCGCCAGCGTCAGCTGGCTGGCGCCGGTGCTGTCGGCGTCCATCGCCACCAGCGTGCCGCTCATGCCGGCCTCGCCCAGGTCGACGTGCACCGCGGACGGCTTCTCGCTCGTGAGCACCGCGACCGGCGTGTGGGTCGAATCCATGCCGTCGGGAAGGTCCTGGCGGAAGTACACGCCGGCGCGGCCCTTGGCGCCGGTGAACCACGCCATGCGCAACGTGCCGTCATGCGACCGCACCAACGGCGGGCCTGAGTTCGGACAGCCGGCGGTCTCCCAGGAGTCCTCGTGTGTGCGGACCGGCGCATAGCCCGGCCGCGCCAGCACCACGTCGCGGATCTGGCCCGAGAAGCGCTTGCGAAACGCGGTGAAGGCTGTCCCCGTAGGGTCGATGACCAAGCTGGCGCGGCAGCACGGGCACACTCGTGACCATTGCGCCACGTTCCTGCCCCAGCGCGCGCCGAAGTCGTCGGAACGTGCGAGGTGGATGGATGCGGCATGGCCCTCGGCGTCGTCCGAAACGAGGCTGTCGCCACCCGGCCGGCTGTCGAGCCATGCGGCGTACAGCACATCGTTCGGCCCGATGGCGATGGCATGGAACATGTGACTGCCAGGGCCGTTCGCGCTGTCATCGTTGATCGGAACGGGCGTGGTCCAGCTGCGTCCGCCGTCCGCCGATGACGCGAACCGCAGGTCGCTCGCGGGGGGGCGCCCGCCCGCGAGTTCGACCGACGTCGACCACGCGATGCCGATCCGTCCGCCCTCAGTGCACACCATGCGCGGGGACGATTCCGGCTGGAGTCGCAACGGCTCGCCTTCGGGGGTCACGGCCGCGGGTGTGGACCACGTCGCGCCCTGATCGGCCGAACGCGCGAACCAGATGCGATATCCGGTGCTGTCACCGGCCAGCCAGCTGAGCAGCACATCGTGGCTCTCGGGATCGCACACGATGGCGGGGTCGCCGGCTTCCACCGCGGCGGTGCGCGGTGGCGTGAGCGCACTCGTGGCGGAAGGCCGGGTGGCGCAGCCGCTCGACAGCGATTGCAGTGCGGCCCCGAACCACAGGGCCATGAGCACGACGGCGGGGCGGGCCGGAGCCCGCCCCATGACGTTCGTGCGGCGTGTAAGACGAGAGAACGTGCGCATGGCTCTCCGGATTCAGCGGAAGTGGCACTCGGACGCACCGTGCCCGGTGCGCGGCAGGGCCTGAGCATACTCCTCGCCACGCGCCGCGGTGTACTGCGTTGACGCCGGCCCGGCCGTGCATGGCATCATGCCGGGATGCACATCCAACCGGTGACACTCGAGGGCCGCCACGTGCGGCTCGAACCGCTCGAGCTCGAGCGGCACTGGGACGGCCTGCGCGCGATCGGGCTGGCGCCGGAGCTGTGGCGCTTCACCGCCGCCCGGGTGCGCGACGAGGCCGAACTGCGGCGCTACTTTGACAAGGCGCTCGACGAGCAGTCCCGCGGTGTGACGCTGCCATTCGTCACCATCCAGCTCGCCAGCGGCCGGGTCGCGGGCAGCACGCGTTTCGGGAGCATCGTGCGTGAGCACAAGCGCGTCGAGATCGGCTGGACCTGGCTCGGGCCCGAGTTCCAGCGCACCGCACTCAACACCGAGGCCAAGTACCTGATGATGCGGCACGCGTTCGAGACCTGGGCCGTGAATCGCGTCGAGTACAAGACCAGCTCGACCAATCTCAAGTCACAGCAGGCCATGCGGCGGCTGGGCCTGGTCGAGGAGGGCACGTTCCGCAAGTGGATGTACAACGAGGACGGCACGACACGCGACACGGTGTGGTTCAGCTGCACCGACGACGAGTGGCCGGCGATGAAGGCGCGGCTGGAAGGGCTGATGGCGCGTTGAGCGTCACGCCACCTTGTCGAGCGCCCCGCGCACGTCGTGCGGGCTGCCGATCTTGTGCGCGCGCAGCGAAGCGCCGAGCATGGTCTTGATGGCGCCGTGATCCACCGCCAGGCCCTTGGTCCTCGCATCACGCTCGAGCTCGATGAGCAGTGCGGTCAGCACTCCCGGCAACTGCTCGGGCGACCCGCTCCAGTTCGTGCGCATGAACTGGCCGATGTGCTCGTGCTGCTCCTTGGCGAACCCGGCCAGCGCCCGCAGACTGTCGAGATCCAGGACGGCCGGCGTGGTGTCGCCTGAACGCGCGGCCCTGAGCTTCCGCCGCTGCAGGAGGTACCACACCACGACGGACATGATGACGACGTCGAACAGGATGAACGGGATCAGCACAGCAGCCATGGCGGCCTCCAGTGGATGGTCAGGAAGGAGGTTTCGGCGCGTCGGGGCCCGGGCTTGAGCGGGCGGGCTTCGCGGCCGCGGCAGGGCTGCCGTCAGGCGCGGGTCAGCGCCCGCGGACGGCCGCGGCGACGGCCTCGGGCCGCAGTCGTGGCAGCCAATGTCCGACGCCGCGCAGCAGCGTGAAGTGCGCGTCGGGCGCCACTCGGCGGAGCCACTCGACGTGGCGAGCCGGCGGAGTGACGCGGTCGGACTCGCCCGCGAGCACGGTGAGTGGTACGAGCAGGCGCGGCAGGTGCGCCTCGAGCCACTTCATGTCGGTGTGCAGCGCACTGAAGTTGCGCGCCGTGGCGTGCATCTGCGACGGCACGTAGGCGAACAGCCTCGAGGCGGTCCAGCCGCGCGGCGCACGTTCGGGGTGCCAGGCATCGGCGCGCAGTGGCTGGGCGAACGGCATGAGCAGGAGCGACACGAAGTGGAACAGCGCCAGTCCAGCGGGCCCCCCGACCAGGGGTGCGGCCGAATAGCGCGCGTTCCGACGGTCGATGGCGGTGCACGGGGTGACCGCCACGACGTGGCGCACGAGCGCCGGCGACTCGATGGCGGTGCCCATGGCCACCGCGGCACCGTAGGAGTGCCCGACGAGCGTGACGTCCTCCAGCTTCAGCAGGCGCAGCAGCATCGTGAGCGCCACGATGTTCTCGGCCAGTCCCAGCCGTCCGGGTCCGGCATGGCTCCAGCCATGGCCCGGGCGGTCGAGCGCGACCACGGTGTGGTCGCGTGCGAGGTCGGCGATCAGTGTGGCCGTGAAGTCGTTCCAGGTGCCATTGGCGCCGTGCACCAGTACGACCGCGGGGCCCTCACCGCAGCGCGTGTAGTGCAACTGGGCGCCGTCGAGCACCACCACGTCGCCGGTCATGGGGAACTTCCGCCGCACCCAGCGGGCATAGAGCACGTGCGCCAGCGGCAGGAGTGCGACGCCGAGCACGAGCATGAGCAGCGCGGTCCGAAAGGTCAGGTGCATGCCCGCATCATCGGCCCATCCGGGCGTGGAGTGAAGCCCGTGGCGGGTGCCCCGGGGCCGTCCACGATGGAACGGCGCCCCGGAGGCGGCGCTTCGGATCCGCTTGCTGCAGCGAAGCCCCGGCGCGAACTGCTGCCGCTGGCGGCTTCCGTGCAAGCGACCGCGGTCGTGCTCGCCCGGCCGCGCGGCCGCTACGCGTCCCGCGGGTCGACGATGTCGGGGTCGAGGCCGTACTCCTGGATCGCCCTGGCGACCAGTTCGGGCTTCACCTTGCCATCCAGCATGAGCGCATGCAGCGTCGCCACCACCACGTGCTCGGCGTCGGTCTCGAAGTGGCGGCGCAGCGCTTCACGCGTGTCGCTGCGGCCGTAGCCGTCGGTGCCCAGCGCCACGAAGCGGTTGGGGATCCAGCGTGCCGGCATGTCGTTCACCGACTTGATCCAGTCGCTGGTCACCACGACCGGGCCCTCGCTGCCGGCGAGCGCCTGCGCCACATATGGCACGCGCGGCTTGTCGGCCGGGTGCAGACGGTTCCAGCGCTCCACGGCCAGCGCGTCGTTCCGCAACTGCTGCGCGCTGGTCATGCTCCAGACATCCGCTGCGACGTCCCACTTCTCGGCGAGCATGTCCTGCGCCCGCAGGGCCTGCAGCATGAGCGGGCCGCCGCCGAACAGTTGCGCCCTGGTCTTCGACTTGGACTCCGAGCGGCGGAAGCGGTAGAGGCCGCGCAGCAGCCCGTCGTCGATGCCCTCCGGCTTGGCCGGCATGCTGTAGTCCTGATTGAAGAGCGACAGGTAGTAGAAGATGTCCTCGCCCTTCTCGTACATGCGCCGCAGGCCTTCCTTCACGAGTGCCGCGACTTCGTATGCGAACGCCGGATCGTAGGCCATGCAGTTCGGCACCGCGCTCGCGAGCAGATGGCTGTGGCCGTCCTCATGCTGCAGGCCCTCGCCATTGAGCGTCGTGCGGCCGGCGGTGGCGCCCAGCAGGAAGCCGCGGCCACGCGCGTCACCGAACGCCCAGATCTGGTCCATGGTGCGCTGGAAGCCGAACATCGAATAGAAGATGTAGAACGGGATCGTGCTCGCGCCATGCGTGGCGTAGGCCGTGCCGGCGGCCGTGAACGACGCGATCGAGCCCGCTTCGTTGATGCCCTCCTCCAGCAGCTGGCCGTCGGGCTTCTCGGTGTAGGACAGCACCAGCTTGGAGTCGACCGGATCGTATTTCTGGCCGAACGGCTGGTAGATGCCGACCTCGCGGAACAGCACCTCCATGCCGAACGTGCGCGCCTCGTCCGGGATGATGGGCACGATGAGCCTGCCGTAGTTGGGGTCGCGGATCAGGTTGCGCAGCAGCTTGCCGAACACCATCGTCGTGGACACCAGTTGCGCAGCCCCGGTGCCGCCGTCGAACTCGGTGAACACCTTGGGGCCCGGCGCCGGCAGCGGCTTCGAGCGCACGACGCGCTTGGGCATGCCGCCGCCAAGCGCCCTGCGGCGCTCGAGCAGGTACTTCACCTCGGGGCTGTCGGGTCCAGGGTGGAAGAACGGTGCCTCGGGGAGCTTCTTGTCCGAGATCGGCAACTGCAGCGTGTCGCGGAACTTCTTGAGCTCTTCCAGGTCGAGCTTTTTCTTCTGGTGCGTCATGTTGCGCGCCTCGGCGCCGGCGCCGAGCGTCCAGCCCTTCACGGTGTGCGCCAGGATGACCGTCGGCCGGCCCTTGTGTGCCACGGCCGCGGCATAAGCCGCGTAGACCTTGCGGTAGTCGTGCCCACCGCGCCGCAGGTGCTTGATCTGGTCGTCGCTCATGCCCTCGACCATCTTCAGGAGCCGCGGATCGGTGCCGAAGAAGTTCTCGCGTATATAGGCGCCCGACTCGATGACGTACTTCTGCCAGTCGCCGTCGACCGTCTCGTTCATGCGGTCGACCAGCACGCCGTCGTAGTCCTCGGCCAGCAGCGAATCCCACTCGCGCGCCCAGATGACCTTGATGACGTTCCAGCCGGCGCCGGTGAAGATGGCCTCCAGTTCCTGGATGATCTTGCTGTTGCCGCGCACCGGGCCGTCCAGGCGCTGCAGGTTGCAGTTGATGACGAACGTCAGGTTGTCGAGTCCCTCACGCGACGCCAGCGTGAGCGCGCCCGTGGCCTCCGGCTCGTCCATCTCGCCGTCGCCCAGGAACGCCCAGACGTGCGAATTCGAAGTGTCGGCCAGCTTGCGAGCGTTCAGATAGCGGTTGAAGCGCGCCTGGTAGATGGCGTTCATGGGCCCCAGGCCCATGCTCACGGTGGGGAACTCCCAGAAGTCGGGCATCAGGCGCGGGTGCGGATAGCTCGACAGGCCCTTGCCGGGGTCGCACTCGCGGCGAAAGTGATCGAGCTGCGCTTCGCTCAGGCGGCCTTCCAGGAACGCGCGCGAATACACACCGGGTGCGGCGTGGCCCTGGAAGAAGATCTGGTCGCCGGAGCCGCCGTCGTCCTTGCCGCGGAAGAAGTGGTTGAAGCCGACCTCGTACAGGCTCGCGGCCGACGCGTACGTCGAGAGGTGGCCGCCCAGACCGTTGAACTTGTGGTTGGCGCGCACCACCATGGCCGCGGCGTTCCAGCGGATGATGCGGCGGACGCGCTTCTCCATCTCCTCGTCACCCGGGAACGACGGCTCCTGCTCGGGCGAGATGGTATTGATATAGCGCGACTGCACCAGGCCCGGCAGGCCGACGCTCAGCTGGCGTGCGCGCTTGAGGACGCGGCGCAGCAGGAAGTCCGCGCGCTCACGGCCCTGGCTCTCGACCACGCCGTCCAGCGCCTCGAGCCACTCGCGCGTCTCGACCGGGTCGCTGTCGGGCAACTGGCGCTTGAAACCGATCAGCATGTTCAACTGGAAACGTTCGGTCTCGCGGCGGTCACCGGCGGCGGCGTTCCGGGGCGCGGCGGCGTCCTGCTTGAGCGTACTCATGGCTTCCTTGTCCTGCCGCCGGCAGTGGCGGCACTGGGGGACCGGCCGCCCGGCCACCGCGCGAGGGTCGCGCTGGCGCCGGCTGTGGGGCCGGAGGGCGTGCGGAACTGCCGATAGGGGTACTGGAACGGCTGAGGATAGCGCCCCTGCGGCGTGGGTCAACCGGGGCGGAACAAGTTCACGCGTTCCGGGGTAAGAGCCAGTATCAGAGGGGCATCTGCCGGGGGGCAGGTGGGGTGGCTGTGAGCTGAGGCGGCGCCGCGCGGGAGAGCGCGGCGCCGTACTCCTGTCCCGGGCATCGCCCGCTCCCCGCGGCGCATCATCCGATGGTCTCCCTGCGCTGGTCGCGAGTTCTGGGCTACGGTGGCCCGCTGGGTGCAGGGCTGTCCCACGCGGAGAACGCTTCATGAGCGACGCTGCAGCGATGTCGATGGCGTGGCCGGTCCTGAT
The DNA here is from genome assembly GCA_031360075.1 of bacterium. Taxonomy (GTDB): domain Bacteria; phylum Eisenbacteria; class RBG-16-71-46; order RBG-16-71-46; family RBG-16-71-46; genus JAIOPA01. The sequence continues at coordinate 8,433 of JANMAX010000339.1, forward strand.
CCAGGGCGGCATGGGGATCGGGGTGTCGGGGTGGCCATTGGCGCGAGCCGTGTCACGGCGCGGACAGCTGGGAGTGGTCTCGGGCACCGGGGTCGACTCGTTGTTCGTGCGCCGGCTGCAGGACGGCGACCTGGGCGGACATCTGCGCCGGGCGATGGAGCGCTTCCCGATGCCCGAGGTCGCGGCCGCGGCGCTGCGCGAGTGGTTTGTCCCGGGCGGGCGGACTCCGGCCGCCCCGTACAAGCTGATGCCGATGTACCAGCAGGTCATGTCGCAGGCGCGCGAACGGCTGGCCATGCTGGCGGCGTTCGTCGAAGTCACGCTCGCCAAGGAAGGACATGACGGCGTGGTCGGCATGAACCTGCTGACCAAGGTGCAGATGCCGAATCTGCCGACGCTCTACGGCGCACTGCTCGCGGGTGTCGACTACGTCCTGATGGGCGCGGGCATCCCGCGCGAGATCCCGGGCGCGCTGGACGCCATGGCCGCGGGGCGTGAGGCCAAGCTGCGCTTCGAGGTCGAGGGCGACGGGAGCGATGTGGTCGAGTACCTGCGCTTCGATCCCGCGGGGCACTTCCCCGAGGCCGCGCCGCCCGCACTCAAACGCCCCAGGTTCCTCGCCATCATCTCGAGTCATCTGCTCGCGACCGTGCTGGCGCGCAAGGCGTCCGGCCATGTCGATGGCTTCGTGGTCGAGGGCCCGACCGCCGGCGGGCACAATGCGCCGCCGCGCGAGGACGCGCCCGCGAATGCGCGCGGCGAGCCGGTGTATGGCGCGCGCGATGTCGTCGACCTGGCCAGGATGCGCGAACTCGGCCGGCCGTTCTGGCTCGCGGGTGGCGCGGGCCGGCCCGAGCGAGTGCGCGAAGCACGGGCGGCGGGTGCGGCGGGAGTCCAGGTCGGCGGTCTGTTCGCGTTCTGTGACGAATCGGGCGTCGATCCCGCACTTCGCGCCTCGGTCGTCGAGTCCGCGGCGCGTGGCGAGATCGATGTCTACACCGATCCGCAGGCGTCGCCCACGGGCTACCCGTTCAAGGTCGTGCGCTGGCCCGGTGACCCCGCGCTCGGCGTCGAGCGTGAGCGCCTGTGCGACCTCGGTTACCTGCGCACGCCCTACCGTAATCCCGCTGGCGGCATCGGCTATCGCTGCGCCAGTGAGCCGGTCGAGACCTACGTCAAGAAGGGCGGCGACATCGCCGACACGGCGAACCGCCGCTGTCTGTGCAACACGCTGTTCGCGACCGTGGGCCACGCCCAGGTGCGCGCCGACGGCTGGCAGGAACCCCCGCTGGTCACGGGCGGCGACGACTTGAAGCACCTGTCCACATTCCTGGGCGGGCGGACGCGCTATTCGGCGGATGACGTCGTGGACTATCTGGTGGGGCCGCGCGCCTGAGTGCTGCGCCGCACCCCGCGCTGCGCCGCACCCCGCGCCTCGCGCTACGCCGCGCGCTGCCCTGCGTCCAGGACCGACCGCGGAGCCCGCTGCGTCATGGTCTGGCGTTGCCCGTCGCGTGCGTCCGGGCGACTGCCACGCAGCGCGGCGAAGTCTGCTGCTCGGTCGTCGCAAGCGCGCTATGCTGGAAGTTCTGCCAACCCTGCCCTGAACCCGGAGACGCCGCCATGCCGCCCGTCACGACCGCCCCGATGACCACGTTGTACGCCGCACGCAGGGGCGCGCGCCCGGTGTCCGCCGAGGACCTGTGGACGGTGCCGCGCGTCGGCTCACCCGCGCCGCTGCCCGATGGCAGTGCACTGGTGGTGCCGGTGACGTGCTGGAACCTCGACAAGAACGAAGCGCGCACGCAGTTCCACCTCGTGCCCATCGCGGGGGGTACGCCGCGCGCCATCACGTCGAGCGACGTCTCGGCGAACGAGCCGCGCGTCTCGCCCGACGGCAAGCGCCTGGCGTTCACGCGCAAGGACGCCAACGGCCGCGCGCAGCTCATGGTCATGCCGTTGGACGGCGGCGAGGCCCGCAAGCTGACCGATCTGCCGTTGGGCGTGTTCGATCCGCGCTGGCTGCCGGACGGCTCGGGCATCGTGTTCGTGACCACGCTGCTGAAAGGGCACCTGACGCACGAGTTGACCACGCTCGAGCTGAAGCGCCGCGCCGACGACCCCGTGAAGGCGCAGGCCACCGAAGAGCGCCTGTATCGCTACTGGGACACGTGGCTCACCACCGGCGAAGTGCCGCACCTGTTCCTGCTCGACCTGGGCCGCGAGGTCGCGCGCGACCTGACGCCCGACTCCACGGTGTGGTTCGAGTGGATGGAGCCGTCGGGTCAGTACGACATCAGTCCCGACGGTCGCGAGATCGCGTTCGCCGCGACGTCATTCGATGCCAGGCGCTCGCTCATGCACTCCAATATATTCACCGTGCCGGTCACGGGTGGGGCGCTCAAGTGCCTGACCCCCGAACACCCGGCCGACGACCTGCGTCCGCGCTATTCGCCCGACGGGCGTTATCTGGTGTACGGCATGACGCTCGACCCCGAGTTCTACGCCGATCGAGTGCGCCTCATGCGCATCGACCGCGCCACCGGCAAGCACGAGGACTGGCTCGTGAACTGGGACGCCGTGCCGCAGCACTGGGACTTCGCCGCCGACGGCACGCTGCTGTTCGAGGCCGAATACCATGCGCGCATGCTGGCCTACGCCTGGAGCGGTACCGGAGAACCCCGGCCGCTCACCCAGGACGGCACGGTCTCGGCGGTCACGCCGCTGGCCGGCGGTCGTGTGGCGTTCCTGCACCAGACCCTGAGTGCGGCGTCCGAACTGCGCGTGCTGCCGCAGTCGGGTGGTGCCGCGACTCGCATCACGTCATTCACGGACGAGGGGGCGGCGCGGCATCACACCGGCGAAGTGCGCGAGATGCTGTTCGAGGGTTCGCGCGGTGAGAGCGTGCAGATGTTCATCGTGCTGCCCCCCGGTTTCGAGCCCGGCAAGAAATACCCGCTCGTGCACATGATCCACGGCGGCCCGCACGGCGCGTTCGGCGACCTGTGGCACGCGCGCTGGAACGCCCAGGCGTTCGCCGCGCCCGGCTACGTGGTGGCGCTGGTCAACTTCCAGGGCTCGACCGGCTGGGGCCAGGACTTCGCGCAGCGCATCCAGGGCGAGTGGGCAGCACGGCCGTTCGACGACATCATGAAGGCCACCGACGTGCTGATCGCGTCGGGACTCGTGGATGAGACGCGCATGGCGGTGACCGGCGGCAGCTATGGCGGCTACATGGCGTCATGGATCGCGGGGCATACCGACCGCTTCAAGTGCATCGTGAACCACGCCGGCGTGGCCGACCTGACCGCGCAGTATGCCAGTGACGTCACGCAGGGCCGCGGCAAGGCCTCGGGCGGCGAGGCGTGGGACGGACTCGAGAAGCAGGACGCCTGGTCGCCCATCCGGTTCGCGAAGGGCATGAACACGCCCATGCTCGTGATCCACGGTGAGCGCGACTACCGCGTGCCCGTGGGCCAGGGGCTCCTGATCTACGGCATGCTCAAGGCCAAGGGCGTGCCGGCGCGTCTGGTGTACTTCCCGGACGAGAACCACTGGGTCTTGAAAGCGCGCAACTCGCTTTACTGGTACAGGGAAGTGCACGCTTGGTTGTCGAGGTGGCTGGGCGCGCAGCGCTCGTGATCGTGGGATGAAGCCGGCCGGCCGGTCGCGAGCG
>JANMAX010000009.1:0-2609 GCA_031360075.1 bacterium
GCGGCGGCCACGGCGCGTACACCGGGGTACTGGGCGGCGGCCTTCGCGAGCCGCTGCGGGTCCGCGTCACACAGGCTGACGAGGCGCGTGCCGGGCAGGTTCGCGAAGTTGCGAATCAGGTTCGCACCCCAGTCACCCGTGCCGACGACGGCGATGCCGATGCGATCCGACAAGAGGTTCCTCCGGGATTCGGGATCCTGCAATCAGGTGCGGAAAGCGCGTCCAGACGTGTGCCGGGGACAGAGTGCTGAAGCAGGCAGGTTAGCCAGCCACCGCCGGGTGGTCAACGCGACGGCGTGCATGCGTTGCGGCCGCTCCAGTCGCGGCGCTCGCGGGCTGAGCCGCTCGCCGCTCCTCACGCCGCAAGCGGTCCGTGGCCCTCCACTCGGTTCCTGCCGTTGCGCTTGGCCAGATACAGCGCGCGGTCCGCCGCCTCGATGAGTGTGGTGACCGAGTCGCCGTCCTCGGGGTAGTGCGCGATGCCGGTGCTCACGGTGATCGCACCGCGGTCGGTGAGCGGGAACTGGTGCTGCTCGACGGCCGAGCGCAGGCGCTCCCCCGCGGCCGCGGCGCCCGCACGATCGGTCTGCGGCAGGATGACGGTGAACTCGTCGCCACCGTACTTGGCGACCAGGTCCCACGACCGCACCTGGGCGGCGAACAACTGCGCGATCTCACGCAGCAGGAAGCTGCCGCGCAGGTGGCCGTTGCGATCGTTGTAGCCCTTGAGGTTGTCGACATCGACCATGAGGATCGACAGGTCCTGCTTGAAGCGGCCGGCGCGCTTGACTTCGCGGCGCAGCGCCGACTTCAAGTAGCGGTAGTTGAACACCTGCGTGAGGTCATCGGTGACCGCGAGTCGCTCGAGGTTCTCGGACAGCCGCAAATTATCAAGCGCGACCGCCGTCCAAGCCGCCAGCAGCGCCAACTGGCGCGCGTCACGGCCGGTGAAGCGCGCCGCACCCTCGTGGCGGTGAACGGCCACATAGCCGGTCTTGCGATCCTGCAGGCGGATCGGCACGTACAACGCGGGCCCGGGACTCACGCCCGGACAGCCGGCCGCGGGCGACACTCCCGAACGGCCGAGTTCCGCGAGCGCACGCGGCTGATGCGCACGCAGCAACGACATCTCGAAGGGCGCCGGAGTCCACGGCGTCGGTTCCATGGCCGAGGTCTCGCCGCGGCGCAGCACCGTGCGCTCGTAGTGCCGCGCGGCCCCCAGCACCAGCACCACGCCGTCGGCCTCGGTGAGTGCGAGCGCCAGCGACAGCGTGGAGTGGAGCACCTCGGGGCGTGTGCGCGCGCTCGAGCGGCTCGTCAGTTCGATCAGCGAAGCGAACAGTCTTTCGCGTCCCGGCATGGATCCGTCCTGTGCAGGTTGGGTGAAATCCCACCGGAACAAGGCAACGGCCGTGCCACGCTCAGCGCCCGGAGGCTCCCCCGCGCCGAGACACTGACCAGCGCAGCCACTGGATGGCGGCGCGGACCCCGAACACGACTGCGCCAGCCACGAGCAGGAGCCACGCTCCGGTGCGCTGCGGCGGGGATAAGGGCAAGTGGTCGCGGACTTTGCCCCACACGACCAAGGCCCAGATCAACACGGCCGCGAGGGCCGTGCTCATGCCGGCCTGGAGCAGCCGCCAGCCGCGTGCTTCGTCATCGAGCGTCGCCTCAGCGTCGACGGATCGCGCCGATGGACCCCCGGCGGTCGTTGCGCCCTGCACGACTCCCGTTCGCTCGGTGGCTTTTTGACCAACCGCCGGCACGCTCTCGGCCACCCACAGGCGCGACGCTCCGAACAGGAACGAACGCGCCTCGAGCTTCTGGAACCCCGCCGCCGCGAGGTCCGCCTCGAACTCGGGGCCGGAGCCGAACTCGAAGATGCTGTCGCTCAGATAGCGGTAGGCCGTGGGGTCGGGCGACAGCCGGCCCGCGAACGGGATGGCGTGACGGATCCACCAGCGCGTGAACGGAGCGAGCGGGCCGGGTGCGGGTGCCGCGGCCTCGAGCACGATGAGTCGCCCGCCGGGTACGAGCACGCGCGCGATCTCGGCGAGTGCGGCGGGCCGCGGGCGCAGGTTGCGGATGCCGAACGCCACGGTGACGGCATCGAGCGAGCCCGCGCGCAGTGGCAGGTGGAAGCCATCGGCGCACGCCAGCCGCGGCGACCAGCCGCCGCTGTCAGAAGTGGTCGCGGCCACCTGCAGCATGGCCAGGCTGACGTCCATGCCGAGCACGGTCCGGCCCGCTCGGCGAAGTCCGGCCAGGGACACGCCGCTGCCCGTGCACAGGTCGAGCACGCGCTGCGCCGACGAGGGCACGCGACTCCACATGGCTTCGCGCCACGCGCTGTCCTGACCCAGCGTCATGACCCGGTTGAGCAGGTCGTAGCGCCCGGAGACGTCGTCGAACATGGACGCCATCTCACGAGAGGCGTTGGGTTTGAAGCGCTCGTTTAATGTTGGCTGAGAAGTGTTCACGCGCTCCCGCGAAGGGGTTCCGCGAGTGAGAATGGTGCGCCCGACAGGGGTCGAACCTGTAACCTTCAGCTCCGGAGGCTGACGCTCTATCCAGTTGAGCTACGGGCGCACGAGCGGCGGCGTTTTATA
>JANMAX010000054.1:0-2308 GCA_031360075.1 bacterium
GCGCGAACCGATCACCAGTTGTGCCGTGCCCGCTACCAACGGCGCGAGTAGCGCGGTCAGGTCCGCGGGATCGTCGCTGTGATCGCCGTCCACGAATGCCACGATGTCGGGTGGCGAGGAGCGCAGGCTCGCAAGGCCCGCGAGGCAGGCGCGGCCGTAGCCCGCGACCGGCTCGCTCACGACTTCGGCTCCCGCGGCACGCGCGGCTGCCGCGGTGCCGTCACGCGAGCCGTTGTCGGCGACCACGATGCGCCGCACCCGCCAGCCGTGGCCGTCGCGCGGCAGTCCGGCGATCACCAGCGGCAGCGCGGCTGCTTCGTCGCGCGCAGGAATGACGATATCCACGGTCAGCATGGGCGCGAGCCTACGGCGGGCGGCAGCGGGCCGCGAATGTTCACGAACGCAGGACTTGACGCGTTCGCGCGCGCGACTCGCACTCAACGCGGGAGTGCCTTGCACGTACGCGCCCGGAACGCCCCGGAGCCAGATGGCGCTCCGGGGCGTACGTGGGATTGCGAGCCATGCCTTACCGGCGATCGGCCTCGGCTGCCTTGCCGCGCACGGCGGCCTGGGCCGCCGCCAACCGCGCGATCGGCACGCGGAACGGCGAGCACGACACGTAGTCGAGCCCGATGCGATGGCAGAACTCGACGCTCGCCGGGTCGCCACCATGCTCGCCGCAGATGCCGAGCTTCAGCTTGGTGCGTGCCTTCCGGCCGCCCTTCGCCGCCATCTCCATGAGTGCGCCGACGCCATCCTGGTCGATCGACACGAACGGGTCGCAGGCCAGGACTTTCTTGGCGACATACTCGGGCAGGAACTTGCCGGCGTCGTCGCGCGAATAGCCGAACGCCATCTGCGTGAGATCGTTGGTGCCGAACGAGAAGAACTCGGCCACGCCCGCGATGCGCTCGGCCGTCACGGCCGCGCGCGGCACCTCGATCATGGTGCCCACCAGATAGCTCAGCTTCACGCGCTTCTTCGTCATGGTCTCTTCGGCCACACGGCGCACGATGGCGGCCTGGTGCTCGAGTTCCTCGACCGTGCCGACCAGCGGGATCATGACCTCGGGAATGACCTTGCCGCCCTTGGCGGTCACGTCACAGGCGGCCTCGAAGATGGCGCGCGCCTGCATCTCGGTGATGGCCGGGTACGTGATGCCCAGCCGGCAACCACGATGGCCGAGCATGGGGTTGAACTCGTGCAGGTCCTCCACCCGCAGCAGCAGCTCCGGCATGCCCTTCCGGAGCTGGGCCACGCTCAGACGATAGCGCTTGGCCATGTCCTTCTTCTGGGCGGCCGTCGCACGCGGGAAGCGCGCGATGTCGACCATGAGCTCCTCACGCTTGGGCAGGAACTCATGCAGCGGGGGGTCCAGGGTACGGATCGTGACGGGATAGCCGTTCATGGCCTTGAACAGCCCCCGGAAATCGGCACGCTGGAACGGCAGCAGCTTCGCGAGTGCGCCGTGATAGTCCTTCAGGGGGCCCGCCAGCGCTTTCTTGAGCTGTGCGATCTCGGCTTTTAGTGCTTTGTGCTCGCTCGGCGATGCGCCTTCCAGCGACTTCGTCGCGCTCTGTAGCTTGTCCTGCAGCGCCTTGGCGCGCGGTGCGGCCATGATCATGCGCACGACCTGCGGCAAGCGGTCTTCCGCGAAGAACATGTGCTCGGTGCGGCACAGCCCGATGCCCTCGGCGCCGAACTCGCGCGCCTTCAGTGCGTCGCGCGGCACGTCGGAGTTGGAACGCACGCCGAGCTTGCGGTACTTGTCGGCGATCGCCATGAACTTCCCGAACTCGCCCGAGACCTCGGCGTCGATCGTGGGCACCGCGCCCAGATAGACACGGCCGGTCGAGCCGTCGAGCGTGATCCAGTCCCCTGCCTTGATCACGATGCCGTCGATCGTCATGCGCTGCGCATGCTCATCGACATGCACGGCGCCGGCACCCGAGACACAGGGCTTGCCCATGCCGCGCGCCACGACGGCGGCGTGCGACGTCATGCCGCCGGTGGCGGTGAGGATGCCCTGTGCGGCGTCCATGCCGTGGATGTCGTCGGGCGTGGTCTCCTTGCGCACCAGGATGACGCGTTCTTTGTTGGCACCGCGTTCCGCTGCGGCGTCGGCGTCGAACACGGCCTGCCCGACCGCCGCGCCCGGCGAAGCGGCGAGGCCGGTCGTGAGCAGCCTGGCTTTGTGCTTGGGATCGAGACGCGGGTGCAGCAGTTGATCCAGCGACGCGGGCTCGACGCGCAGGATGGCCTCCTGCTCGGTGATCAAACCCTCATGCACCATCTCGACGGCGATGCG
>JANMAX010000072.1:0-27088 GCA_031360075.1 bacterium
CACTGACGCGGCCGTGGGCCGAAGCGTTGCGTGAACTCACGGGGCGCGACTCGTACGAGGTCACTCCCGCAACTTCACCCATCGCGCTGCAGGTCACCGAGCCGGAGTCGGTCGGTCCGGACCGCATCGCCAATGCGCTCGCCGGCAAGGTGCTGCACGGCTCGCCCTGCATTGTCATCGACCTCGGCACTGCGACGACGTTCGACTGCGTCTCCAAGCAGGGCGCGTTCGTGGGCGGAGCGATCGCCCCTGGGATGGGCACGGCGTCCGACGAGCTGTTCCGCCGTGCGGCGCGACTGTCGAACATCGAACTGCGCCGCCCCGAACGGGCGGTGGCACGCACGACGGCGGAGAACCTGCGCGTCGGCGTACTGTGGGGCTACGCGGGTCTGGTCGACGCGCTGGTGCGCCGGATGCGCAATGAACTCGGCGGGCGGCCCAAGGTGGTCGCGACCGGTGGACTCGCGCGCCTGGTCGCACCCGAGTGCGAGACCGTGGACGTCGTCGACGAGGGGCTGACGCTGAAGGGCCTGCGTCTGATCTGGGAGGCCTCACGATGAGCAGGATGCGGCAGCGGCGAGTCGCCCGGTTCGCGTTGGTGATCGCAGTGCTGGTCGCACTGACAGCGCGACCGGCGCTGGCGGCGGTCGCCGCCCGCACGGGCGCGGCGCCGCCGAAGGCCGCGTCGCAGCGTATCACGGCACGTGACAGCATGGCCGTGCGCATGATGGTCAAGACGCTCGCCGATCCGCGCTGGGAGGGCCGTGGTATCGGCACCGCCGGCATCGACTCCGCCGCGCACTGGATCGCCGCGCGCTTGCGTGCGGCGGGCTTCCAGCCCGCCGGTGACAGCGGCAGCTGGTACCAGCCGTTTGAGGTCACGACGGGTGTGGTGGCCGAGGCGCCCTGCGTCCTGCAGGCCGGTGGCAAGCGCTTCGAACTCGGCAGCGCGTTCCAGCCGCTCGGGTTCTCCAACAACGGTAGCGCGCACACGCGCGTCGTGTTCGCCGGCTACGGCATCACGGCGGCCGGCTACGATTGGGACGACTACGCCGGCATCGACGTGCATGATGCTGTCGTGCTCGTGCTCACGAACGAGCCCGGCGAGATGGACAGCACGAGCCGGTTCGACGGCAGCCTGAACACGCCGTTCGCCGATGTGCGCACCAAGGCCATCAATGCGCGCGAGCATGGTGCGCTCGGGATGCTGGTGGTCAACGGGCCGCAGCATCACGCCGGCGAACCGGTGCGTGCGCCGTCCAAGGACGGCGAGGGCTACATGACGAGCGGCATGCTGACGGCATGGATCTCGGAGGACGCCGCCGCCACGCTGCTCGCCCCGGCCGGCCTCGACCTGGCGCAGGCGCAGGCCGCAATTGAGTCCGCCAAGGCGCCGCGTTCGCTGGCACTGCCCGACAGCATCACGCTCACCGTGAACGTGCGCCGCACGCGTGCCCTGACGCGCAATGTCATGGGCATGCTGCGTGGCCGCGACAGCACGCGCACGCTCGTGCTGGGCGCCCACTATGACCATCTCGGCATGGGCGGTCCGTCGTCGCTGGCGCCCAACTCACACGAGCCGCACGTCGGCGCCGATGACAACGCCTCGGGCGTCTCCGCCATCCTGGCGGCTGCCCAGCGGCTCGGCCTGAAGGCCCGCCGTGGCTGGCGGCCGCAGCACAACCTCATCGTCACGGCGTTCAGCGGTGAGGAGATCGGCCTGGTGGGCTCGGCGCATTTCACGGACGATCCGCCCCGGCCGATCGAGACCATCGAGGCGATGGTGAACCTCGACATGGTCGGCCGGTTGCGGGACGACAAGCTGCAGGTGATGGGAGTGGGGACCGCGACCGAGTTCCCCGCCCTGGCCGCCAATGTCAACGCCGGTGTGCCGGAGGCGCACTTCGACCTGAAGACCAGCGAGGACGGCTACGGTCCCTCGGACCACCAGTCATTCTACAAGAAGAACATCCCGGTGCTCATGCTGTTCACTGGCGCGCATGCCGACTACCACAAGCCGAGCGATACCTGGGACAAGATCCACGGTGCCGGACTGGCACGCGTCTCGTATTACGCGCAGGCACTCATCGAGTCACTCGACGTCCGGCCGCGGCCGGCGTTCACGAAGGCCAAGTCGGACGCCTCGCCCGGACGGATCGCGGGCGGCGGCGGCTACGGCGCCTACCTGGGCACCATCCCGGACTACATGCAGACCGAGGGCGGCGTCCTGCTGTCCGGCGTGCGTGACGGCAGCCCCGCCCAGCGGGCGGGCCTGTCAGTCAACGATGTCATCGTGCGGTTCGACGGCATCCGGGTGGACAACATCTACGACTACACGTTCGCCCTGAGGACGCGCAAACCGGGCCAGGACGTGCGTATCACCGTGAAACGAGCGGGCAAGGATGTCGATCTGATCGCGACACTCGGCAGGAGGAACTGACATGGGAGCACTCCCGAAGGTCGCACTCGCGGCCCTGTTGTTCATTGCGATTGCCGCACCGAAACCCGCGCCGTTCCGACCCGTGCCGCCGACCGGGGTGGCGGCCGACACGCTCATCCGGACGGGTGAGCGCCACTTCGCGCACCTGTGGCAGTTGACGTTCGGCGGGCAGAACGCCGAGGCGTATTGGAGCGGCGACGGCCGCAAATTCATCTACCAGTGGACCAGCGGCGCCTGGCCGTGTGACCAGCAGTACGTCTACGACCTCGCGACCGGTGCGCGTACGCGCGTCAGCCCCGGTACCGGGCGCACGACGTGCGGCTACTTCTATGACCACGACCGCCGCGTGCTATTCGCCTCGACGCATGCTGGCGGGGACTCCTGCCCGCCACCGCCGGACATGAGCCATGGCTACACGTGGGCCATCTATCCGACCTATGACATCTGGACGGCCAAGCCGGATGGGAGCGATCTGCAGCGTCTGGTCGGGCACGACGGCTACGACGCCGAAGGCACCATGAGCAGCGACGGCAAGTGGTTGGTGTTCACCAGCAAGCGCGACGGCGATGTCGACCTTTACAAGATGAAAGTGGACGGCACCGGACTGTCCCGGCTCACGCACTCGTCCGGCTACGATGGCGGCGCGTTCTTCTCGCACGATGGCAAGCGCATCGTGTGGCGCACGTTCCGGACCGCGGACTCGACCGCGAACGCGACGTTCTCGAAGTTGCTCGCGCAGGACCTGGTCAAGCCCACGAAGATGGATCTCTGGGTCATGAACGCCGATGGCACCGCACCGCGCCGCATCACCGACAAGCCGGGCGCGTCGTTCGCGCCTTACTTCACGCCGGACGACAAGAGCATCATCTACTCGTCCAACTGGCCGGATCCGCGCAGTCGCAACTTCGACCTGTGGCTGGTGGGTGACAAGGGCGGTGAGCCGGTGCCGGTCACGCGCGATCCCGACTTCGATGGCTTCCCGATGTTCAGCCCGGACGGCCACTGGCTGCTATTCTGCTCCAACCGCGGTGGCAAGGTGGCGGGCGAGACCAACGTGTTCCTTGCGGAGTGGCGTCCCTGAACGCACGGCTCGGACGCACGAGACCCGCGATGCCTGCGGGCCGGTTGCTCGGGCTGTTCCTGCTCGGGCTGTTCCTGTTCGCGCGCTTCGGTGATGCGTTTCGGATGCCGTTCCTGAATGACGATTACGTCTTCCTGGATCACCTTTCGGGCAAGTCGTTCACGTCGCTCTGGGGCTTCCGGGAACTGGCGTTCCACTGGTGGCGGCCGTGGTCGCGCGAGTTCCACTACTGGTGGCTGCAGCGCGCGTTCGGCGCGGTCGAGTGGCCGTTCCACGCCATGAGCCTGCTGTTGTCGGGCGGCGTGCTGGCGGCGTACTGGGCGCTGGCACGCCGGCTCGTGGGCGCACCCGGCGCCGCCATCGCGGTGGCCGGCGCCGCGACGCTGCCGGGCTGGGGCCTGCTCATGCTGTGGGCCGCCGGTGCGCAGGACCTGTGGATGCTGCTGATGTCGCTGACCGCGCTGCTGGCATGGCGCGCCGATCGCATCGGCGTGGCCGCGCTGTTGTACGCCGTGGCGCTCGCCAGCAAGGAGACCGCCGCGCCGCTCGTGCTGCTGTTCCTTGCGCATGACCGCTGGGTGGCGCGCAAGGCCTGGCAGGAGACCGTCCTGCGTGTGTTCCCCGCGCTGCTCGTCGCGCTGGCCTGGGCGCTGGCCCATCCGCTCGTGCTCGGCCGGCTGTGGACGGCCGCACCCGCGAGCGTGGCGTCGTCGGCGGCCGCGGTGCCGCCGTGGATCGTGGCGCTGCGCAGCGTGCTGTCGGCGTTCTCGCTCGACGTCTGGCCGGTGCCCGATGGCGGCTGGAAGGGGGTGTGGTGGGACGGCCTGCGCGGCGCCATGCTGCTGGTGTGCTTCGTCGAGTTGCTCGCGCGCCCGGACGCGCGCCCGAGCAACGTGCTCGGCGGCACGCGCGCGGCACGCCTGCGCGGTGCGCTGCCGTTCGCGATGGCGTGGTGGGCTTGCGGCACTCTGCCGCTGCTGCTGCCCGGGCTCGGCTGGCATGCCTACTACGCGCAGTTCGCCGCCCTCGGATTGTGGCTCGTGGTCGGGCGCATGCTGGCGCGGCAGACCGGGGCGGCGATCGTGCTCGTCGGCTCGCTCGCGTTCCTCGGCGCCGGTCGCGCGGCAATGTCGTCGCAGGACTGGGGCGAGACCGCCTATCAGCGCCGCGCGGGCGCGTTCGTGTCGCAGATCAAGGAGCGCCTGCTGGGTGCCTATCCGAAGATGGAGAAGCATGCACGCCTGTGGTTCGTGCGCCTGCCCAACAACGTCGGTTTCCTGGCCGGCGACGGCCCGGTGGTGCGCGTCTGGTATCGCGATCCCACGCTGCAGGCGGGCTACTACAGTGCGTATCGCGCACGGGCGGCGGGCGAACCCGACGGGCCGGACCACTTCTTCCGTATGGACGAGGCAGGCCAGTTCCGGGAGATCAAGCGCGACAGCAGCGAGGACATCGTGCCGGCCGTGGTGTCGGTTACGGGTACGCCAGCGGACAGTTCCGCCGCCACGAGCGCCAGCGATCCGCGCTGGGAGCGCGATCGCGTCGCGCTCGCGCACGCACTCGCGTCGGGCAAGGACTGGCGCGGTGCAGCGGCCGAGTATCGCCGCCTCGCCATCGCGTTCCCGGACAGCTCGGGCTACGCGCTCGATGCCGCGACATCATTCATGCAGGCGCGCGACTCCACGACCGGGATGCAGTGGCTGCGCGAGGCCGCGCGCCGGCCGGGCGCGCCTCCCGAGGTGGTGGACGCGGTGCGGGCGATGGACCGCGGCAAACGGTCGGCGAAGACCCCGCGGATGAGCCGGACGCTCAACGACGGCACGCGGCCACCAGCCGAGCGCACTCCCCGAAAGACGCGCAAACTCCGCACCAAGAAGGCCGGGGAGCCCACGCCGTAAGCTCGTCAACCATCGGCCGTCGAGTGCCGATGACCCCCGTGGGTGGGAAAGCCCGCCAGGGAGGCAATTCGGATGGGTAAGCGAGTCCGGTTCGACGACGAGGCGAGACAGTCCCTGTGGCGAGGGATCGACCAGCTGGCGAGTGCCGTGCGCATCACGCTCGGCCCGCGCGGCCGCAGTGTCGTGGTCGACCGTGCGCACGGACAGACGCCGTCGATCACCCGCGACGGTATCGCCGTGGCCCAGGAGCTGGAGCTTCCCGACCCATTCGAGAACATGGGAGTGCAGATGTTGCGGGATGTCGCGCTGCGCACCGGCATCGAGGCGGGCGATGGCACCAGCACGGCCACCGTGCTCGCGCACCGCATCATCGGCGAGGGCTTTGCGGCGGTGCGTGCGGGCGGCAACCCGGTCGCCATCCGGCGTGGCATCGACGCTGCCGTCATCGCCGCACTCGCCGAAATGGCTTCACATGCGCGCCCGATCGAGAGCGAGCTGGACTTGGCACGCGTCGCGACGCTCGCGGCGGGCGATCCCGAGTTGGGCGCGTTGATCGCACACGCGATCGAATCGGTCGGCCGGCACGGAGAAGTCACGGTGGAGGAGGGCCGCGGTCTCGGCGTCACGCTCGAGGTGGTCGACGGACTGCGCATCGATGCCGGCTACGCGTCGCCGTATTTTGTCACCGACGGCGACGACATGGAAGTCGCGATCGAGTATCCGCTCGTGTTCGTCGTCGATGGCGTGCTGACGCGTCCCGCCGACATCGTGCCCGCGCTCGAGCACGCGGCTGCACAACAGCGCCCGCTGCTGTGCGTGTGTGAAGACATCGGCACCGAGGCGCTGGCGGTGATGGTGGTGAACCGGCTGCGTGGCACGGCACCGGGACTCGCGGTCAAGGCTCCGGGCAATCCCGCGGCGCGCCGCCAGTTGCTCGAGGATCTCGCCACCGTGACCGGAGCGATGCTGCTGGGTGCGGGTAGCGGCATCCCGCCCAGCGGCGTGCGGCCCGAACACCTCGGGCGAGCGGTGCGTGTGACGGCCAACGCCGACCACACCATCGTGCTGCAGGGCGGTGGCCGCACCGAACAGGTGCGTTCGCGCATGGCCGAGTTCGAACGCGCCCGTGCGAACGCCGGTCCCGGGGCCGAGCGAGACCCACTGTCGTGCCGGCTGGCTCGGCTCGCGGGCGTCATCGCGGTGCTGCGTGTGGGTGCCCCCACCGATGTCGAACGCGAGGCGCTCCGTTCCCAACTCGAGGATGCGCTCGCGGCGACACGATCGGCGATCGAGGAAGGTGTGGTGGCGGGCGGCGGCGTGGCGCTGATGCGGGCCGCCTCGAAGCTCGAGAGGCTCCAGCTCAAGCCGCTCGAGATGCCGGGACGCGACATCGTCATGGCGGCGCTGGCGGCACCGGCACGACAGATCGCGATGAATGCCGGCGCGGAGGGCGATCTCGTGATTGCCCGGCTGCGGTCGGGCGGTCAGTGGTACGGATTCGATGCGCTGACCGGCTCGTACGTGGAGTTGGATGCCGAGGGCATCGTCGATCCCGCCAAGGTCGCACGCTGCGCGCTGCAAAACGCCGGGGCGCTCGGTGGACTCGTGCTCACCACCGACGCGCTGGTCGTGGACGACGACAAGGGCGAGCAGCCGGAGTAGCCGGGAACTCCCGGCCGCGAGCGTGCTACCTCGCCGTCCGGAACACCGGTCGGGCTAGGATCGTCCGAGCGGGCGCGTGAGTTCGGGTGCAGACACGACCTCGAGCGTCGTGCCGTCCTCCAGCACGAACGGCGCGGCCTTCGCGAGCGCGTCGAGTCGAAGCACCGCGATGCCATCGCGGCCGGACACCGACGTCAGCACCCCTGCGCGTTCGCCCGCGGTCCGCACCTCGCACGGCACTTGGACGCCCGCGGCGCCGAGCTGGGCATGCACGGGACGCCGGCGCACGCTGTCGTAGGTGATGAGCCGCTGGAGCGCCTCCTGACCGGTGAAGCAGCCCTTCGCGAGGTGCACTTCATGCGCCAGGCCGACCTCGAACGGATTGAACTGCTCGGTGATCTCGTGATCGTGACGCGGATGGAGTGCCGCGATGCGCACGGCCTCGGGGAGCGTGTCGCCGGGACTGGTCAGGAGTGCCATGCCGTCACCGGCGCCGACTCGCACGGGCAGCGCGAGGCCGTCGGCGGTCGCGCGGAACTCGGCGCTCGCGCCGCCGGTCACCGTGCTCCCGTATGCAGCGTCGTGCCGTGCGAGCCGCACGGCGACCTCGGCCGACCGGTCCTCGATATGCACGTCGTCGCGGAAGATCATGCGATCGACCGCGGCGGCCAGTTCGGCACCCGGCGCGTCGGCGCGCAGCAGCCAGACCGCGCCATCCGGCGCGACCGCGACGACGGCGCGATGCAGCAGACGGCCACGGAAGTCACAGAACAGCGTCGCGCGCGCCTGACCTGCGACGAGGTCGCTGAGCGCGTTGCTGGTGGTGCGATGGAGCAGCGACAGCACGTCGCGGCCGCTGAGCCGCAGCGCCGTGGTTTCGGGGGCCATGAGCGCAGGGTAGTGGACCCGGTGCGAAGACGCATCCGGGGGGCTGGAGGTGCTGCCGGGCGGACGCCCTCCGCGCCATGGCGCGGCCCCACGCCGGATGCTAGCTTGGACGGTCAGGCATCCCAAGGAGAGTCCCGCCATGTCCGTCACGTCATTGACGCTCGCCGACCTGCTCGAACATCTGGTGAACATCCCCAGCGTCACCGGCAACGAAGCGCCGATCGCCGACTGGATCACCCAGCGCCTCGCCGCCGCGAGCCGGGGCGAGGTCATCCGTCACGGGCTCTCGGTCGTGTGGCGCGCGCCACGGAAGGGCCGGCCGCTCGTGGTGCTGGCGGGCCACACCGACACGGTGCCGCCGCAGGGCAACGCCACCGCGCGCCGCATCGGGGACCGCATCATGGGCGTGGGCACCACCGACATGAAGGCTGGCGACGCCGTCATGCTGGCGCTGGCCGACTCGCTGGCCCTGGAGTCGTTGCCATTCGACCTCGCCTGCGTCTTCTACGATGCCGAAGAAGGCCCGGCCGAGCGCAATGGCCTGAAGCGCGTGCTGAACGAGTCGCCGTGGCTGCGCGAGGCGAGCCTCGCGATCATTCTCGAGCCCACCGACCTCGCGGTCGAGATGGGCTGCAACGGCATCCTGAACGTGGAAGTGCGCGTGCCCGGTGTGTCGGCGCATGCCGCGCGACCATGGCAGGGCCGGAACGCCGTGGCGGAGGGCGCGCAGTGGCTGGTCGACATCACGCGCTATCCGGTCTCGGCGGTGGAAATCCAGGGGCTCCAGTACCGCGAGACGCTCTCGGTGACCACGCTGCATGCCGGAATCGCACGCAACGTGATCCCGGCCGAGATGGTCGTGAACCTGAACCATCGCTTCCCCCCCAACCGCACGACGGAAGAGGCCATCGAGAAGCTGCGCAAGCACGTGCCGCCAGCGTTCCATTTCGATGTCGTCGACCAGGCCGCCCCCGGGCGCGTCTGCCTGGACGATCCGATCGTCCAGCGCTTCATCCAGGGCAGCCGGGCGCGTGTCGCCGGCAAGCAGGGCTGGACCGACGTCGCGCGCTTCACCGCCGCCGGCATCCCGGCGTTCAACTACGGACCCGGCATCCCCGACCTGTGCCATCGCGCCGACGAGTACTGCCCCATCGAGAATCTGGGCGAGGTCTACGACAAGCTCGCCGCATTCCTGTCCCGGGAGCACTCATGAGCCTTCCCGTCCCTGGTCCTTTGCATCCGCTGCTCACGAGCAACGACGAGTACCCGTTCGTGAAGCTCGAACGCCGCCGGCGGGAACTCGCGCCGGATGGCGTCACGAGCATCAACTTCGGAATGGGTGATCCTCGGGAGGAGACGCCGGCGTTCATCCGTGAAGCGCTGCGCGCAGCGATTCCCAGAGTCTCGAGCTATCCGGCGACGAACGGCAAGCCGGAGTTGCGCGCGGCGTGCGCGGCATGGATGAAGCGGCGCTATGGCGTCACGGTCGATCCCGAGCTGCACGTGCTGCCGGCGAACGGCACGAAAGAGGCCGTGTACAATCTGGCGTTCGCGCTCATCGGTCCGGGTGCCGCGAAGCACACGGTCGTGATTCCGACGCCGGCCTATCCGGTGTATGAAGGCGGTGCGCGTTTCTCGGGCGCCACGCCTTACTTCACCCCACTTCAGAGCTCGGACGGCTGGCGCTTCAACCCGGATCGCGTGCCCGCGGACGTCTGGAAGCGCACAGCCCTGCTGTGGTTGAATTCGCCGCACAACCCCACGGGTGCCGTGCTGGACGACGTGACCGCGTCGCGCGTGGTGGCGCTGGCGCGCGAGCACGGCTTCTGGGTGGCAAGCGACGAGGCCTACGGTGACCTGTGGTTCGAAGGGGACGCGCCGCGGACTTTGCTCGAGCATGGGTTGGACAACCTGATCGGCATGTACACGCTGTCGAAGCGCTCGGCCATGACGGGCTTTCGGTCTGGATTCATGGCGGGCGATGCGCGACTGATCGCGGCGCTCAAGAAGTTCCGGCCGAGCGTGGGTGCGGCCACACCCGACTTCATCCAGGATGCCGCGATCGCGGCATGGAACGACGACACGCACACGCCCGCGACGCGCGAGGTGTATGGCGCCAAGCGGCGCCTGTTCCTGGCCGAGTTCGCGCGCCGCGGCTGGTCGGTCGAAGCCTCGCAGGGGACTTTCTATCTGTGGATGAAGGCGCCGGGCGGTGACGACGTCGGCTTCGTGGAGTCGCTGCTCAGGCTCGGAATCGTGACCACGCCGGGTTCATTCCTGGGGACTGGCGGCGAGGGTTTCGTGCGCTGGGCGCTGGTCCCGACTCTGGAGCAGTGCCATGAGAGCATCGTGCGACTGGGCCAGCTGGCCGGGGTGAAGTCATGAGTGCGCCGGTCAAGTCAGACGCCTATCCCTTGGAGCGCTGGCAACAGACGATCGGCGAAGGGTTCGCCGGGACGCGCGCCCTGGACGATGCCTTGCTGCGCGGCGCGGTCGAAGGCGCGGTGGCCGCGCTGGATTGCGGCGACCTTCGCGTGTGCTCGCCGCCCGACGGCGACATCGTGGTGGCTGGGGACGCAAAGTCCGGGGGCTGGGTCACGCATGCTTGGCTCAAGCAGGCGATCCTGCTGTACTTCCGGATGCACGTGAGCAGCACCATGCGCGCTGGCGATCTGGAGTTTTTTGACAAAGTCCCGCCGAAGCGGGATCTCGAAATGGCCGGTGTGAGAGTCGTGCCACCTGGAGTCGCACGCTACGGCAGCTTTCTCGAGAAGAACGTCATTCTCATGCCCGGCTACGTGAACATCGGCGCGCGCGTCGGCGAGGGCACCATGGTCGACACCTGGGCCACGGTCGGCTCGTGCGCGCAAATCGGCAAGCGCGTGCACCTGTCGGGCGGCGTCGGCATTGGCGGCGTGCTCGAGCCGCCGCAGGCCGCCCCGGTGATCATCGAGGACGACGCTTTCATCGGCTCGCGCGCGATCGTGGTCGAGGGCGTGCGCGTCGGCGCCGGTGCCGTGCTCGGTGCCGGTGTGGTGCTGACCGCGAGCACCGTGATCATCGATGTGACGGGCGAGAAGCCGCTGGAGTCTCGCGGCTTCGTGCCGCCACGCAGCGTGGTGATCCCCGGTTCCCGGGCCAGGACGTTCCCGGCCGGTGAGTACGGCGTGCCCTGCGCGCTGATCATCGGCCAGCGCAAGGCCAGCACGGATACCAAGACCACGCTCAATGACGCGCTGCGGGAGTTCGGCGTGGCGGTGTAGTCAGGCCCGCGCTGCGTGTTCGCGTCGTCGGCGTTCCCCGCGGCGTTCCCTTGGCTCGTGACGCTCTCGCCACGCATCATCCGCACCCCTTGACCCTCTCGTGACTCGGGCCTAGACTCCATTTCACTTGCGCTTACACCGGACACGAGGTTCGGCTTGGAGCGTGTTCGGAGGCAACGACTTGGCGACCATCCGGCTGGAGGGGCTGTCTGTCTTCGGCCATCACGGCGCGCGCCCGTACGAAAAGGAAGCGGGGCAGCGGCTCGAGGTCGATCTCGAGTTGCGAATGGTGGATGATCGCGCCGAGAGGACCGACAAGCTGGCGGACGCGGTCGACTACGACAAGCTCTACGAGATCGTGCGCGAAGTGGTCGAGGGCAAGAGCTTCCATCTGCTCGAGGCCCTGGCCGCGAAAATCGCGAGTACGGTCCTCGAACGGCATCCGATCCAATACGTGAAAGTCCGGATTTCAAAGCAGAACCTGGGCTGGACCACCGGTGGTCGTGCGGTCATCGAAGTGGTCCGGGAGAGAACCGTATGAAAGCATTCATCGGACTGGGTTCCAATCTCGGCGACCGCGAGGCCAGCCTGCGGCAGGCGCTGGAGCATATGGCGCAGGCCCCCGAGACCGTGGTCGTGCGCGCTTCGTCGCTCTACGACACCGAGCCGGTGGGCGTTGAGGACCAGCCGCACTTCCTGAACGCCGTCGCCCAACTCGAGACCCAGCTCACGCCGCGCCAATTGCTCTGGAACCTCATGCTGATCGAGCGCCGGCTGGGCCGCGTGCGCTCGCAGCGCTGGGGCCCGCGCACGATCGACCTGGACATGCTGCTCTACGAAGACGCCGTGATCGAGGAAGACGACTTCCAACTGCCGCACCCCGAACTGTCCAAGCGCTCGTTCGTGCTGGTGCCACTCGTCGAACTCGAACCGCTCCTCGTGCACCCGGTCACCGGCGAGACCATGCTCGCCCTCCTGCAGCGACTCGGCGCGCGCCCGCTCGTGAAGCACGGCTCGCGGCTCTGGAACTGACCGCGAACGATGTCTTCCCAGGCGTCCACGGACAGACGGCTTGACGGTGCGCGGGAGGCACGCGCGTGAGCGTCGGTGAGAACCGCTATCTGGTCATCGAAGGGGTCATCGGGGCCGGCAAGACCAGCCTGTCGCGCTTGCTCTCGGACCGGCTGTCGGCGCAGTTGGTGCTCGAGGAGGTCGAGGAGAACCCGTTCCTCAAGGACTTCTACCGGGACCGCGCGCGCTATGCGTTCCAGACCCAGATGCACTTTTTGTTCAGCCGCTATCAGCAGCAACGCAACCTCCGGCAGACGGATCTGTTCAGTGACAAGCTGGTCTCGGACTATCTCTTCCAGAAAGACCGCATCTTCGCGAGCCTGAACCTGGTCGACAAGGAGCTGGCGCTTTACGAGAAGCTCGTCGGCTGGCTCGAGCTGGATGTCATAAAGCCCGACGTCGTGGTCTACCTGCAAGCGAACACCGAGACGCTCATGGAGCGCATCTTGAGGCGCAACCGATCGTTCGAGAAGGACATGGACAGGAACTACATCGAGAAGTTGAACGAGGCTTACAACCACTACTTCTTTCACTATACCGAGACGCCGCTGCTCGTCGTGAACACGAATCGCATCGACTTCGTGAACCAGCCTGACGACTTCGAGGACCTGCTGAAGCGCATCCTGTCACACCGTCAGGGAACCATGTATTACACGCCCCTGGAGAAAGGCGGCTCCGCATGAGTGGCGAGGCGAAGGTGGGCACCGGGACCCCGCGCGCGAAGATCACCGCACCGGCGGTAGTGGCGCTGAAGCGCAATGGCGAACCGATCACCGTGGTGACCGCGTACGATTTCCCGACCGCGCGGTTCGCGGACCAAGCCGGCATCGAGATCCTGCTGGTCGGCGATTCGGTCGGCACTGTGGTGCTGGGTTACGACAGCACACTGCCCGTGACCATGGCCGACATGCTGCACCACACGCGCGCCGTGTCGCGGGCGAAGACCAGCGCCATGGTCGTCGGCGACATGCCGTTCATGAGTTATCAGGCCAGCACCGAGCAGGCCGTGCTGAACGCCGGCCGGTTGATCCAGGAAGGCGGCGCGGACGCCATCAAGCTCGAGGGTGGCGCGCGTGTGACCGACGCGGTCAAGCGTATCGTTGAAGCCGGCATCCCGGTGATGGGACACCTGGGCCTCACGCCGCAGTCGGTTCTGGCCTTCGGCGGCTACAAAGTGCAGGCGAGGGGCGAGGCCGATCAGGAGCGCCTGATTGCCGATGCGCGCGCACTCGAGGCGGCGGGCTGCTTCGCGATCGTGCTCGAGGGCATCCCCGCCAAGCTTGGTGCGCTGGTGTCGCGCGAGCTGCACGTCCCCACCATCGGCATCGGGGCTGGCGTACAGTGCGACGGTCAGGTGCTGGTGACGCATGACCTGCTGGGATTGTATCTGGGTCACACGCCCAAGTTCGTGCGGCGCTATGCCGAGTTGGGTGATGCCACGCGCGATGCATTCGCGCGCTACGTGGCCGACGTCAAGTCGCGTGCGTTCCCTTCGGACTCGGAGAGCTATTAGTGGCCCAGCGCCCGAAGCCGCGCAAAATCGCCAAACCGCGCGCGCGGATGCGCTTGGTCCGGGCGCGCTCGCTCGCCAGCCTGCGTCAGGCGCTGGCCAAGTTGCGCGCCAAGGGGGAGCGCGTCGCATTCGTGCCCACGATGGGCGCGCTGCACGACGGCCATCTGTCGCTCGTTCGGCTGGCGCGCCGCTCCGCCGATCGCGTGGTGGTCAGCATCTTCGTGAACCCGCTGCAGTTCGGCCCGCACGAGGACTACTCGCGCTATCCGCGCCCTGCGGCGCGCGACCGCGCGCTGCTCGCCGCGGAGGGCGTGGACCTGGTGTGGGCGCCTCAGGTGCAGGATATCTACCCGCCGGGTGACCGCACTCGGGTGTTCGTCGAGGGCCTTTCCGATGTGCTCGAAGGCTCGTCGCGCCCCGGGCACTACACCGGCGTGTGCACGGTGGTCGCGCGGCTGCTGAACGCCGTGCAGCCCGACCAGCTGTGGCTCGGCCAGAAGGACGCGCAGCAAGCGGTGATCCTCGAACGCATGGCCGCCGATCTCCTGATCCCCGTGCGGATCCTGCGTGGCCCGACTGTGCGTGAAGAAGACGGCTTGGCCCTTTCGAGTCGCAACGCCTACCTGTCGCACGCCGAGCGCCAGCAGGCGGTCGCGCTGTCGCAGGGGCTCGCGGCCGCGTGGATCCTGCTCAAGTCCGGCGAACGCAACAGCCAGCGCCTGGCCTCGGCCATTCGCCGTGAGTGGGATGGCTATCCGCTCGTGCGTGAGGACTACATCGCCATCGTGGACCCGCTGACTCTGGAACCCTTGAAACAGGTGCGCGGTTCGGCCCTTGTCGCGGTGGCCGCTCACGTCGGGCCTGCGCGCCTGATCGATAACTTCCCGTGGAGCCCGCGCTAGGCCCGGCGCGGGCCGATGTCTCTCCAAGGAGGGTTTCATGAGCTACTCGCATCCCGATGTCGCCGCGGTCGTGCTCGCCGCTGGCATGGGCAAGCGCATGAACAGCGAGCTCGCCAAGGTGCTGCACCCGATGGCCGGGAAGTCGCTGCTGGGCCACGTGCTCGATACGCTCGCGGACCTGGGTGTGGCGCGCACCGTCGTCGTGATCGGTCACCAGCGCGAGACGGTGCAGGCGGCCTTCGCCGGCCGGCCGGGACTCGAGTGGGCGGTGCAGGCCGAGCAGCGCGGCACTGGGCACGCCTGCATGATGGCGGAGCCGGCACTGGGTGGCTTCAGCGGGATCGTGTTGGTCGTGTGCGGCGACACGCCGCTGCTGACGTCGCGAACGCTGCACGCGCTGCTCGAACGTCACTCGGAGTCGGGCGCTCAGGTCACGGTGCTCTCCATGCGCCTCCCGGATCCCAAGGGATACGGCCGCATCGTGCGCACGGAAGACGGGCATGGCATCGAGCGCATCGTCGAGGAGAAGGACGCCTCGCACGAGGTGAAGGCCATCGACGAAGTGAACTCCGGCATCTACGCGTTCGATCACACGGCACTGTCGGGCATCCTCTCGGCTCTCACCGCGAACAACTCCCAGGGCGAGTACTACCTCACGGACACCGTGTCCCTGCTCCAGGCGCGCGGTGCGAAGGCCGCGGTGTGGTGCGCCGAGGACGCGCGCGAGCTGCTCGGCATCAACACGCCCGACCAGCTGGCCGAGGCCGAACAGGTCTGGCTGGCGATGCGGCGGGGGAGCGGCACATGACGGCCGCGCGCGGAACGCGAAAGAAACGCGCGATCCAGACCGCCGGTCGCTCGGGGCGCAGCGCGCAGCCCGCGAAGCACGCGGCGGCCCCACGCGTGGCCGAGGCGCGTTCCAGCCGCAGCGCGACGACGCGCTCTGCTCGGGCCACCGTGCCCGTGAGCGCTGCCGGTCTCGACAAGCTGTGGGCGCCCTGGCGCATGAACTGGCTGCGGCAGGCCGACGCGCCGCACGGGTGCCTGTTCTGCCGTGTCGCCGTCGACCGGGCCGACCGCCGCGACCTCGTGCTCGCGCGCGCCGGGAACGCGTTGCTCATGCTCAACCGCTATCCCTACTCGAGCGCGCATCTCATGGTGGCGGTGAAGCGGCACGCCGCGCAGTTCCACGAGCTCACCCCCGCGGAGTCGCACGACCTGCTCGCGCTCACGGCGCTCGCCGAGCGAGCCCTGGCGGCGGAGTACGCACCGCAAGGGCTCAACTATGGATTGAATGTGGGCCGGGTGGCGGGGGCGGGTTTCCCGGGGCACCTTCATCTGCACATGGTCCCAAGGTGGAACGGCGACACGAACTTCATGCCGGCGATCGCGCAGACGCGCGTGCTACCCGAGTCGCTGGACGCCACGTGGTCACGTCTGCGGCGTGCCATCGCCGCGCTGCCTGCGGCTGGTGCGGGCGACCCGCCGCGCACCCACGCGGGCGCGACGCGGCGCGCTCCCCGTCCGGCGAACGTCATTCCTGCGCGCACGGGAGGACGCCGTGGCACGCAAGGGAGGTAAGGTGTCCCGTGCGGCAGTCATCGTGCTCTCGGTGGTGGTGGGGGCGCTCGTCGTTTCATGGGGTTGGACGATGTTAGGCCCCAGGAACCCCGGCGCCCGCCGCTCCGGTCGGCACGTCGTGCGCGTCCAGGTCCTGAACGGATCGGGGGAATCCGGCATCGGGACGCGTGTCGCCGCGTACCTGCGAGCGGGCGGATTCCAAGTGACCGACGTGCGCAATGCAGATCGCAACGATTATTTTGCATCGTTCGTGGTGGCGCGCAGGTCGGACCTTTCCTTGGCCGTTGAAGTAGCGCACTATCTTGGTGGTCCTCCGCTCGTGCGTCAGGAGTGGAGCTCGGAACTGGCGGATGTCTCGGTTCTCGTCGGCAGCGATCGCAGCCGGCTTCAGATGGCGCCCTGATTGCCGGGGCCCGTAACGCGGAGGAATCCAAGTGAACTTCGGTGGAACTGAAGTGATGCTCATCGTGCTCGTGATCCTGTTGCTGTTCGGCCCGAGCCAGATCCCCAAGATGGCGCGTGGCTTCGGCCAGGCCATCAAGGAGTTCAAGAAGGCCCAGCGTGAGATCAGCGACGAGATCGAGCGCGAGCCAACGTCCTCGACCACCACCACCACCACGAAGCACAACGAGAACAAGCCGATCCAGTGAGCTGATCCCGGGCTCGATCCGAGTTCCGACGCGGACGCACGTGCTGGGCGGTCCCGAGGGGCCGCCCGCTTCGTTTTCAAGGTGGCGGCCGGGGCCAGGCTCGCGCTCAGGGGCCGGCTCGGGGCTGGCCACGCGTCACCCGCGCCACCGCTTCATCGCCGCCGCGAGCGACACGTCATGAGCGCCGCGCCGCGAGCACGAAGGGGCGGCCCCGTGCAGGACCGCCCCCCTTCGTGGTGAAACCGATCGTCCTCGCGAAGCGTCAGTAGCCGCCTCCGGTCGAGCGCTGGTCGCTGACCTGCGCGCTGCTGCGCAGCCGCTCGAGGTAGCCGTCGAAGAACGTGCGCTGACGCTTGCTCAGCACTTCGTTCGTGAGCTGCCCCTTGAGGATGTCATTGAGCATCGTGTCGGGTGCCGCCGTCACGCCCTCGGCGCGCGCGAACAGCCAGCCCTGCGAACTGCGGACCGGGCCGACGACCTTACCGCGCGGCGCGCTGAACAGCATGCCGAGCAACTCGGGCGCACCCGAGAAGTGCGGGTCCGGCTGGGCGCGATTGGTCTGGACCGCGACCGGCGTCAGCCCCAATGCCTTGGCTGCATCCTCGAGCGACTGCCCACTCTTGATCGCGGCTGCCATCTGGTCCGCCTTGCCCTTCACCATGTCCACACGGTGCTCGGCATCGGCGATCATCTTGAGCTGCTCGCCGACTTCGTCACGCGACGGCGGGCCGGCGGCGTGCTGCATGGCGACCTGAACGATGGCGAACTCGTCCTGGCCGTCGAACACCGGGCTCACGGCGTCCTTCTTGGCCGACAGACCCCAGTCCGCGGCCTCAGGCACCGAGAAGAGTTGCGGCGGACCATTGTTCTGGTCGTAGAACCCGGTCTTCATCGTCGACAGGCCCTTCTCGGTGGCCGCCTTCGACAGGCCGACGGACTTGGCGCGGTCGGCGATGGCCTGCGCGGCCTTGTACTGCGCGCGCAATGCCTCGGCGGCCGGCCGCACCTTGATGACGATCTGCGCCAGCTTCACGGCCCCGGGGCCGGGGGCGGGCGTCTTTGTGGCCGAGGTGTCCTTGGCCGGGTCGAGGATCTTGAGGAACAGCACACGGCCGCCCTCCTGGACCGGTTCGATCAGGTCGCCGGGCTTCTTCGACTGCACCGCGGCGCCGATCATGCTGCCGAGTTCCTGCGGCATCAGCCAGCGGTCGATCGCACCGCCGCGCTCGGCGTTCGGGCCCTCGGAGTAGTCGCGCGCCAGCTGACCGAAGTCCTCGCCCCGCCGGGCGCGGTCGAACAGGCTGCGCGCCATGTCCATGGCGGCCTTGGTCTCCTCGGGGCCGTACTGCTTCGGCACCACCAGGAACTCCAGCTGCGTGCGCGCGGGCGCAGCCATACGAGACTTGTAGTCATCATAAACGCGCTTGAGCTCGGCTTCGTCGCCTGAGGAGCGGCCGGTGTCGGCAGCCGGGATCGACACGAGCGTGGCGGCGGCGCGGTCATAGCGCTCGCGGAACGCCGACATCAGCTCCGGCTGCGTCAGCTTGAGCGACGACATGAGGCGCTCCTGCAGCTTCCGCACCGGAATCTGGCCGCGCAGCATGTCCTCGAACGGCGCCCAATTATTGGCCGGGTTCGCGAGCGCCTGCTGGTACTTCGTGATGTCGAACTTGCCGTCGGTCTGGAAGCTCGGGGAGGCCGCCAGCATCGTCGGCGGATTCGTGCGCATGCCCACGAGGACATCGTTGTCGCTGGCCTTGAGTCCGGACTTCTTGGCCAGCTGCGCGAACATGAGCTCGTTGACCAGCGTGCGCCACGCCTGCTGCTCGACCACCTTGATGTCGCGATCCTGCGGTTCGACGCCGTAGCGCTGACGGTAGGACATGCGCGCCTCTTCCAGCGCTGCCTGCCACTGCTGGGTCGTGATCTTCTCGCCGTTGATGCTGCCGACGGCACCCGTCAGGCG
Source organism: bacterium (assembly GCA_031360075.1). Taxonomy (GTDB): domain Bacteria; phylum Eisenbacteria; class RBG-16-71-46; order RBG-16-71-46; family RBG-16-71-46; genus JAIOPA01. The sequence continues at coordinate 18,916 of JANMAX010000072.1, forward strand.
CGCCTGCGTCGAGGAGTCACGGCCGACGCCACCCAGGAAGATGAAGCCGCCGACGAACGACAGCACGGTGAGGATGATCAGTACCCACCAGATGGTCTTGATCCGCTTGTTGCCGGACCGCAACTTATCGAGCATCGGGACTCCCAGCGAGTGAAGGAAGAGGGTTGAGGATGCAGCGGCGAGCGAGTCTAGCAGGGCGGCGCGCGTGCGCACAACCGCGGCGGAGCATGGTATGTACCCCGCGCAATCGGACGTTCCGGGGGCTCCGGCGACACGGCGCGAGACGGTGTCAGGGCGGCGTTTCCGCGCAGTCTTCGATTGCGACCTGAGCAGCCGTGTGCTAACCATGCAGAACGACGTTCTGCCCGCCGAGGGAGCAGTGCCGGCCGCGTTCATGCGCGCCGGGCGGCCACCTGGCGAGGCGCGCTGCGAGGGACCGCATCCGTGCGCACCGAGATCGCCCAACGCCCACCCGATACCGAGACGCCCGAGCGCCCTGTTTCGCTGCCGGCGCTGGTGCTGGATGCGCTCGAGATGGGGGCCGTGGCCCTGGACCGTGACCGCCGCGTCGTGTACGCAAACCGGCGCATCGAGGAACTGCTGGGTGTGGAGCCGGCCGCGCTGCTGTCATTGCCGGGCAACCGCGTGTTCCCCGGCGCGGATGCGCGCTGGCTGAAGGGCGCGTCGCGCGAGTCCCGTGACTTCCGCATCGAGACCGAGGATCGTGACCTGACGCTGCGGGGCGAGTCCATGCCCATGCGCGACGAGGACGGCGAGGTCACCGGCTCGGTCATCATCGCCGAGGCCATCTCCGAGACCGAGGACGGCGAGTTCCAGAAGAAGATCGACCGTCTGGTGTCGCTGGGCGAGTTGTCCGCCTATGTGGCACACGAGATCCGTAACCCACTCACCGGTATCCGGACCACGGTCCAGTTCGTGGCCTCCAAGTTCAAGCCGCGCGACCCGCGCCGCGAGGACCTGGACGACGTCATCCAGGAACTGGACCGCATCGAGCAGATCATCACCGGATTGCTCATGTTCGCCCGGCCGCCGCAGGCGCGCTCCGGGCCCTGCGACGTGCACCAGGTGCTGGAGCGCACGCTCGACCTGCTGGACATCCAGTTGCGCGACTCCAAGGTCGCGGTGACGCGCGAACTGGGAGAGGGGCTGCCGCTGGTCATCGCCGACCCCGACCTGTTGCAGCAGGTGCTCCTGAACCTGTGCCTGAACGCCATCCAGGCCATGCCCGAGGGCGGCGAGTTGTCGATCACGACCGGCGTGCGCCGTTACCGCACGCGGCGTTCGCTCGTGGACGTCTCGATCGCGGACACCGGGGTCGGGATCCCGAAGGACCTGATGGAGAAGATCTTCGACCCGTTCTTCACCACGCGCAGCATGGGCACGGGTCTCGGCCTGCCGATCTCGGTGCAGATCGTGAGAGACGCCGGCGGCGTCATCACCGCAAAGAACAACTCCGGCGGCGGCGCCACCCTGCGCGTCTCGCTCCCGGTCCCGGCGGAACCGCCGGGCCGGCCCGAGGAATAGCGCCGTGAAGACCAGCGTGCTGGTGGTGGACGACGAGCTGCTCATCCGGAAGTCGCTGGGCAAGGTGCTGCGCTCCCACGGCTGCACGGTCGATCTGGCGAGCACGGGTGCCGAGGGGCTCGAGAAGGTCGGCTCGCTGCGGCCCCAGGTGATGATCCTCGACATGCGACTGCCCGACACCGACGGCCTGTCGGTGCTGCGCAAGGCCCGCGAACTGGACCCGCTGCTCCAGGTCATCATCATCACGGCCTACGGCGACGTGCAGGCCGCGGTCGACGCCATGAAGCTCGGCGCCTGCGACTTCGTGCGCAAGCCCTACGAGATGGAGGACATCGTGCTGGCGGTCGAATCAGCCGGCAAGACGTTCCGTCAGGCCTCCGAACTCGATCTGTACCGCCGCCGCGCCTGGCAGCACTACTCGGGCGAGGAGATCATCGGCCAGTCGCTGCCCATGAAGCAGGTGCGCGACCTGATCGAGAAGGTCGTCCGCAGCAAGGCGACCAGCGTGCTCATCACGGGCGAGAGCGGCACCGGCAAGGAACTGGTCGCGCGTGCCATCCACTATCGCAGCGACCGTGCGCAGGCGCCGCTCATGGAGGTCAACTGCTCGTCGTTCCAGGAAGCGCTGCTCGAGAACGAGCTGTTCGGCCACGAGAAGGGCGCCTACACCGACGCCACGGACACCAAGAAGGGCCTCGTCGAGCTGTGCGACGGGGGCACCCTGTTCCTGGACGAAGTCGCTGACACGCCCTTGCCGACTCAAGCCAAGCTGTTGCGGTTCATCGATCACCGAAACTTCAAGCGGGTCGGCGGTGCGCAGGATATCTCGGTCGACATCCGCATCGTGGCGGCGACGAACAAGAACCTCGAGGAGGAAGTCCGGGTCGGGCGCTTCCGCGGCGACCTTTACTTCCGGCTCAAGGTCGTCAGCATCATGCTGCCGCCGCTGCGCGACCGTGAGGGCGACGTGGCCATGCTTTCGGGTCACTTCATGCGCGAGTTCTCTCGCAAGTTCCAGAAGGGCTTCACCGAGCTGGCGCCCGACATCCTCGGGCCGCTGGAGTCCTACGCGTGGCCCGGGAACGTCCGCGAACTGCGCAACCTCATCGAGCGCGTCGTCCTGCTCGAGGAGGGCGAGCGGCTCGAGGCCGAGCACCTGCCGCCCGAGATGCTGCGTCGTACGACTGCGGGCGGCGTGGCGAGCGATGCGACGCGTGACGTCCTGAGCCTGCCGACGCTGGCGCAGATCGAGATGGAGCACATCAACGAGGTGCTCCGGCTCACCGCTGGCAACAAGAGCCGCGCGTCGCGCATCCTGGGCATCTCGCGCCAGGGCTTGATCGAGAAGCTGCGCCGGCTGCGCATCGAAGACGCCCACGAACGAAGTGTCGAACGCGCCTGAGTCACGCGGCGCGACGTTCATGCGGTGTTCCGAGCACGTTCACGCGTGTGCGCGCCGCGTGATCGCGCCGCGTCATCATGCCGCGTCATCGCACATCGCGAGTGCGTGCATGGCTCGAGGGAACCGCTGCGAGCGCGCGACTGTCATCTTTCTTGGCACTCACAACGTTCTGGACAGTGGTGCTCATCGTGTTTGTTCGCAGGTACTTACCTGCGACCAATTCGCTAACGTGCCAGAATATTGACAGTTAGCTGAGTTGTCCACAGCGCGTTTTCGAACGCGCCGGACACGTCGCGGATCTATTTTTGACGCGTAAACGTTGCAATCACATGCACATGGGTGAAGCGGCCGCATAACTGGAGTGCGATTGGCACACAAGCTGCACTAGTGAGATGCGAGCGACGCCGCGTGTGTGAGCGTCGCACTTCAGATTCCAACATCTTGAACAACTTTTCAGGAAGCTGCACGTCCTGACCGGGGGAGGTGAGTCCTAATGGCTGCCAAGAAGAAGGCTGCGAAGAAGAAGGGCACGAAGAAGAAGGCCGCGAAGAAGAAGAAGTAGTAACCGGTATTATGGACCTGGCACGTCCTGAGGGGCGAGTCGGCTCACGCCGGCCGCCCCTCATCCTTTTGCTGCCATGATCGTCGCGAAAGCTTGAGCAAGACAGCAGCTGCGAGCCGCCGCTGATCACGAGCGACGGAGTCCGCTTCATTGCAGCGCCTCGAACCAAGAGCGCTGCCCGCGATATCGAGTCGGGGTCTCTGAGCCAGGATGAGCCGTCATCCCCGATTCGCGCGGTGCGGTCCACCACGGACGGTTGGACCGCCCGCTCCTTCACGACCGGGCGTCGGCGCCATGGGTCGAGCCGCGCGCGGCGGCCCGTCAGCCCCCGGTCGAGTCGAGATCGCCGTGCTAGTGTGCGTGCCCAGCGGGCCGCCACTCCCGGCACCCGAACCCCCAATCGCCTGTGACCCCGCCCGCTCCCGAACCCATCGCGTTCATCCGTATCCGAGGCGCTCGCCAGCACAACCTGCGCGGCATCGACCTCGACCTGCCCCGCGGCGCGCTGACCGTGGTGACCGGGGTGTCCGGCTCGGGCAAGTCGTCGCTGGCGTTCGACACACTGTACGCCGAGGGGCAGCGCCGCTACGTCGAGTCGGTCAGCACGTACGCCAAGCAGTTCCTGGACCGCCTGCCGCGGCCCGACGTCGACACCATCACCGGGCTGACGCCGGCGGTGAGCATCCGGCAGAGCGCCCCGGCCCGCGGTGCGCGTTCGACCGTGGGCACCGCGACCGAGATCCACGACTACCTGCGGCTCATGTTCGCCAGGCTCGGCACGGTTCATTGCACGAACTGCGGCCGGCCGGTGGCGGCCGATTCGGCGCAGACGATCGCGCGCGAGGCTGCCGCCTGGACCCCGGACGACATCGTGCTGGTGCTGGCGCCGGTGGCGATATCGCCCAAGCTGGCGTGGGAGGAGCAGGCCGGGCACCTGATGCGCGCCGGTTACACCCGTGCCTGGCTCGGGGGGGAAGTCGTGCCACTCGAGCCGCTGCCCAGGTTGAAGAAGGGCACGAAGCGGGTGGACGTCGTGGTCGACCGCTTCCGCTGGCAGCCCGACGAGCGCGACCGGCTGGTGGAAGCGTGCGAGCAGGCGTTCCGGCGCGGTGAGCGCTCGCTGGCGCTGGTCGTAGGGGCCCGCGCGCCGGAGGCGCGCAACGAGCAGTGGCAATGTTCCAGTTGCGGCACGCCAGCGATGAAGCCCGAACCCGCGTTGTTCTCGTTCAACAGCCCGCTCGGAGTGTGCCCGACGTGCAAGGGCTTCGGCGACGTGCTGACGTTCGCGCCCGAGCTGATCGTGCCCGATGGCACGAAGAGCCTGCGCGAGGGCGCGATTGCACCGTGGGCCGGTTCCTGGCGCTCGGTGGCGTTCCCGCGCGTGCAGAAACTGGCCACCGAGAAGGGCATCGACGTCGACGAGCCATGGGACTCGCTCAAGCCCGAGCACCGCCGACTGCTGATCGAGGGCAGCAAGGACTTCCGCGGTGCGATCCCGTTCCTGGAGCGCCTGCAGCAGAAGTCGTACAAGGCCGGCAACCGGTTCATCGTCAAGCGCTACCAAGTGCCGCGTCCGTGTTCAGGCTGCGCCGGGAAGCGCCTGCGGCCCGAAGCACTGGGCGTGAAGCTGGGCGGCAAGACCATCGCCGAGGTCTGCGCGCTGCCGGTGGGAGAAACGGCGCGCTTCGTGGAGTCGCTCGAGTTCGGCGAGTCCCAGAAGGCCATCGCCGGTGTGGCGATGGGCGAACTCCAGGCGCGACTCCGCTTCCTGCTGCGCGTCGACCTCGGTTATCTGACCCTCGACCGGCTCACGCGCACGCTGTCGGGTGGCGAGGCGCAGCGCATCGAACTCGCCAACGCGCTGGGCGCCAATCTGGCCGACACCTTATATGTGCTTGATGAGCCCACCGCCGGACTCCACCCGCGCGATACCGAGCGGTTGATCGCGATCCTGCACGAGCTCACCGCGCGCTCCAACACGGTCGTGGTGGTGGAACACGACCCGTTGGTGATCCAGGCGGCCGAGTACCTGGTCGATCTCGGGCCCGGTGCGGGCGAACTCGGTGGCCAGCTGCTGTACGCCGGGAAGGCAGCCGGCATCCGTATCGCCGAGGACTCGCTCACGGGCGCCTATCTGATCGGCGCCGAGCGCATCACGCGAAAGGCGAGAGCGGGCAAGCCCGAGGCCTTCATCACCATCGAACAGGCCACGCACCACAACCTCAAGGCCGTCACGGCGCGCATCCCGGTGGGGCGGCTGACCTCGGTGACCGGTGTGTCGGGCTCGGGTAAGAGCAGCCTGGTCGAGGACGTGCTCTATCGTGCAGCGTTCAAGAAGTTCGAGGGCCGTGAGGACGAGCCCGTCGGAGCGCACAAGGGTGTGAAGGGGCTCGAGCAGGTGAAGCGCGTTGCGCTGGTGGACCAGTCACCCATTGGCCGTACGCCGCGCAGCTGCCCGGTCACCTACATGGGTGCGTTCTCCGCGTTGCGCGAGGTGTTCGCGCGCCAGCCTGCCGCCATGGCGCGCGGGCTGAAGGACGGCGCATTCTCGTTCAATGCCGCCGGCGGGCGCTGCGACCACTGCGAGGGTGCGGGTTGGGTGCAGGTCGAGATGTACTTCCTCGCCGACCTGCTGGTGCCGTGCGAGATCTGCGCCGGGGCGCGCTACAAGCCCGAGGTGCTGGACGTGCGCGTGCGCGGCGTGAACATCAAGGAGACGCTCGACATGACGGTGGACGCGGCATTCGATCACTTCGGCAAGGAACCCAAGTTCACTCGGCCGCTGCACGTGCTCCGGCAAGTGGGACTCGGTTACCTGCGCTTGGGGCAGTCGGCGAACCAGCTCTCGGGGGGTGAGGCGCAGCGCTTGAAGATCGCGCGCGAGCTGGCGGAGCGCGGCGCTGGGCCGACGCTGTACGTGCTCGACGAACCGACCGTCGGATTGCACTGGGCGGACGTCCAGCGCCTGCTCGAGGTGCTGGGCGACCTGACCGCGCGCGGCGATACCGTGGTCCTGGTGGAGCACAACACCGACGTCATCCGTTGCAGCGATTGGGTCGTGGACCTTGGCCCCGACGGTGGCGCGGGGGGCGGTGCGCTGGTGGCCGAGGGGCCCCCGGACGTCATCGCGGCCTGCGCGGCGTCCCATACCGGGCGGTACCTGAAGGCGGACGGCGTCGGGGGGCGTGAGCGCGCAAGCGTGGTCCGGTAGTGGGCCCAGGCACGAGGTGGACATTCGGGTGGCTGATGTGGGGCCGGGCATGCACATGATCGCCGCAGCGCGGCTGGAACTCGTGCCGCTCACCGTGGCTGATGCCGCGGGCTGCCGCTCGCGCGCCATGGCGCGATGGACCCGCACGTCCGCCGAGGTTAGCTTGTCGGTGCCTCGGGGCTGCTCCCCGCGGGGCCGGGCGTGTCGGCGCACGCCCGCGAAAGGCCACTCATCCCGCTCCGATCGGGCAGGAGACCGACATGAAGTCGCGAACGAAGTCGCAAGCGCCAAAGCAGATCGAGCCGCCGAGCCACTTCCGGCCGCATCCGTGGCATGGGCTGGATCCTGGCGCCGAGGCGCCCGCAGTGGTGGACGCGTTCATCGAGATGACGCCGTTCGACCTCATGAAATACGAGCTCGACAAGATTTCGGGCTACGTGCGCGTGGACCGTCCGCAGCGGCTGTCATCGAATGTCCCGGCGCTTTATGGGTTCATTCCGCGCACCTATTGCGGCGGTCTCGTGGGGGCATTGGTCGCGCGCGGCACGCAGGGCGACGGCGATCCGCTCGACATCTGCGTGCTGTCCGAGCGCCCCATCAGCCGCGCTGAGATCCTCATCCGTTCGCGCGTCGTGGGCGGTCTGCAGATGGTCGATCACGGCGAGGCCGACGACAAGATCATCGCCGTGCTCGCCAATGACGACGTCTTCGGCAGCGTGCGCCGTATCGAGGACCTGCCGGGCGCCATGGTCGAACGGCTCGAGCACTACTTCCTGGCGTACAAGTCGCGCCCGCGCATGAAGTCGCCGGCGCGGGTGCACCAGGTGTACGGCCGGCGGCATGCGGTAGCGGTCGTGCGTGCTGCGATGCAGGACTATCGCGATCGATTCGGAAGTTGATTCGCGCCGCCGGGGATGCCTGGGCCTGAATCGCATCCGCGTTCCGATGTCTCCGAGGAGATCCCCATGTCACATGCCGCCGGATCGTTCGAAGTCGTGCTGAAGCCGCTTCCCACCGAATGCGCTCCCGAAGGCCGTGTGCTCAGCCGCATGTCGCTCGACAAGCGGTTCCATGGCGACCTCGAGGGCACCAGCAGCGGAGAGATGCTGGCCGTGATGACGGCGACCAGCGGTTCGGCGGGCTACGTGGCCATGGAGTTCGTCACGTGCGCGTTGCACGGCCGTCCGGGCACGTTCGTCTTCCAACACAGCAGCACGATGACACGCGGCATACCGGTGCAGTCCGTGACCGTCGTGCCGGACAGCGGCACCGATGGGCTGGCGGGGCTCACCGGCCGGATGGTCATCATCGTCGAAGGTGGCGCGCACTCGTACGAGTTCGACTACCAGCTGGGCTGATCGCCGGCGGATGGCCGAGCGCGGTCAAGGCGGGTGCGCAGGGTGACCCGCGCAGCGGCTCGACGGCTGAGCGTGGAATCCGCGCGCCGCTAGAA
>JANMAX010000090.1:0-2266 GCA_031360075.1 bacterium
GGGGGATTGCTGCTCACCCGGCCCCACGCCGAGCGGAACGCCGCCGTCCGGCCAGCCCGGCGCCACAGCGCCCGCCGCCGTGATCCGCTGCAGGTAAAGGTCGCCGAAATCCACGCGCGTGTCCCCGTACACGATCAACACAACGCCGCCGCCGTCGGGGGCCATCCGCCAGACGCTCCCCTGTGTCCCGCGTCCACCCGCGATCCGCAGTCCGTCCACTAGCCAACCCGGCGCGATATCCCCGGAGAAGGTCACGTGCTGCATGTAGAGATCAGACAGGTTCGACTGGGACGCGATGAAGTCTCGCCAGTCCGCCCACGACACGTACGCCCCACCCGACCCGTCCGCCATGATCTCGGGACCCACCTGCTCATCAAACGCCCCCGTCAACCGCGCACCGCCCACCGGCCAAGCAGCGGCGAACGAGGGGAACAACAGCATGAGCAACACGGGGGACCAACGCATGGGTCGGCTCCGCAGGATGGTGAGGGGGCCTCCGAGGCCAGCAGAACTACATCGAGCGTAGCACCAGTGGGTGGGTGCGAGGAGCAGAACTTGAGGCGGGGTCGCCCCTCAGTGGACGCGGCGTAAGATGTGCACGGAAATCGTAGTAGGCGCTGGTACTGGAATTCCTATTGGCTCCCAATACCTGCAGGCGGAGCCTGCTGGCACCCCGGTCCGATGCTACCCCCCGGCAGCGGACGAGCGTGGACCACGAGACTGGAGGCCGTCATGTCCCAATCCAGGAGTCACCTCGCACCGATTGCCACACGCCTCACCGCAGTCGCGCTCTTCGTCATCGGCATGACATTTGAAGTCAGTGCACAGGCTCCGCCTGCCGCCCACCATCCCGGCCAATGGACCAGTGCGGCACCCTGGCCTGGCCGGACGAGCTTCACGAACAGCGTGTATGCGGTGCATATGGCACTGATGCGCGGCGACACGCTGTTCGCGCGGCCACACAGCCAGGTGATGCCATGGGGCAACTGGGATGCCACTTCGAGTGATGGTGGGCTCTGGGGTTGGAATCCGACGACGGACTCGCCCGTGCTCGCGGGCTCGAATCTCACGCCACGTTCGGTACCGAACCCGCCCTACTGGGTGTTCTGCGCCGGACACGCCGCACTGCCGGACGGTGGGCTACTCGTCCTGAGCGGCACGGAGCGAGGGCATACCGGTGAGAAACGCAGCGCCCGTTTCGACGCGATCGCGCGACAGTGGACACAGGCTCCCATGCAGGCCGGACGCTGGTACGGGAATGTCACGCCGATGGCGGACGGCCGCATGCTCGCCACCGGCGGCTGGAAGTATGACCACATGGTGGCCTTCGGTGGTCGGCGCGCGATCGATGGCACGCTCGTGAGCGACGTGCAACGCCTGGGAATCACCAACGCCGGCACATGGGAGGCGCCGGTCTCTGGCAGCGGCCCACTCTGGCCGGCACCGCGGGAAGCCCACACGCTCGCCGATCTCAAGAACGGACCCTACTACCTGTTCGGTGGCAAGGATACCTCTGGCAACACCGTGCGCGACGTGTGGCAGCTTCGCACACTCGACAATGATGTCACGCAGACCTATCGGTGGCTACAGGTCGTGCCGAGTAATCCCAACGCGCTCTTGACCCGTTGGAGGCAGACCGCCGCCGTCGTGCCGAGCACGCCAGACTCACTCTCGACAATGCTCCTCTTCGGGGGTGAGAACATCGTCGGAGCCACTGCGACGACTCTGGCCGATCTCTGGAAGCTCGAGTGGGTGGCCACACCGATTCCGGGCCACTGGCAGTGGTCCAACCTCACCGCTTCCTCCACCGGCGATATCCCGACCGCGCGTTCCGGCCACAGCGCATTCTGGGACAGCCCGAACAACCGCATGGTCCTCTACGGTGGCCAGGACGCGGCCGGCGCTGTCACCGATAACAACGTCTACGTGTTGCGAGTTCCCGGCGGTGTCCCGACCTGGAAGCGCGCTCCCGTGAAGTCCGGCAGCCCCGTTCCCGGGGCGCGCGCCCGCCATGCCATGACCGCCAATCCCAAGCCCGGCATCTCCACCGGTGTCGTGTTCGGCGGTCAGACGGCGGCCGGGCTCTCGAGCGAGTTGTGGGAGTTCACCGTCCACCCGGCGACGGACTCCGTGACATGGTTCCTTCGCGCGGCCGGCGGCACGGGGCCTGCGGCGCGCACTGATGCCGCCATCATCGGGTACGAGCTCTACCCCACCTCCTACGTGCTCCTTGGCGGGACGTTGGTTGGCGGGGCGGGCGGCACGG
>JANMAX010000114.1:0-10748 GCA_031360075.1 bacterium
GGCGCATCGACCGCCGCGAGTCGCGATTCCGCTCCGGCCAGACGCTAGGGCTGGTGTTGGGTGGGATCGCGGGAGGCTTGATTGGAGCCTCGGCAGCGAACGGGCCAAACCGGCCGACACTCACCCTCCCGGATGGCACCGTCTTGCCCGGCTCGACCGGTCATCCCGGCCGCGGTGCGCTGATCGGCCTCGCAGTCGGCGGAATCGCGGCTGGCTGGCTGGGCGGGAGGCTCGGGGATGGCATCGTTTACGAGCGGCCGCTCTACGTCGCCGGTCCCAATTCCGCATCCGAGCCCATGGCGACGACGCCCGCAGAACTAAAGGCCGTGCCCCCTGCGCCTGCCGAAGACTGGGTGGATGCGGTGCGCGCGCGCATCACGCCCGGGGATCTGCTGCGCGTCACTGGGAGTTTCGGCCGGTTCTCGGGCCGCGCCGGGGCCATTGACGAGCGGGGCCTGTCCGGCCTGCAGCAGGATCTCGCGTTCGATTCCTCGCTTCCACTGCCGAGCGAGCCGCTCTCGTGGGCCGAGATCAACCGCATCGACCGACGGGGCACCAGTTCTGGCCGATTCGCCCGGTATGGTGGGGTGGGGTTGGGGGTGGTCACTGGGTCGTTCATGGCGATGCTCGTCAATGCCGACTTCCTTTCCCCTTCGACAGCAGACTTCGGGGACTCCGCGAGGGGTTTCGCGGGCGGATTCGTGGTGGGTGGGCTGGCCGGAGCGGGGATCGGGGCCCTGGTCGGCGCTTGGGTGCCTCGCTGGCAACTCGTGCACCGCCGCTCGCCGTCGCGGTGACCGCATGAGACCGCCCCCGATTTCGTGGACATCTTCCCAGAGGGGGCTACGATGTCCAGCATGGCCAAGAACGGTGGTCGCCGCGCGCGGCGAGCGTTGAATCGGGTCCTTCAGTTGCTGCCCGAGGCTGAGAGGGAAGTGGAGAGAAGTGGTGGGGAACCCGTCATCGCATGACGGCGGCATGCACACGCAGCAGCCGCGCGAGCTGCAGGTGATCCTGAGTCGTCGGGCGCGGCCTCACACGAAGTGCTGACCTGAGGAGGGCACATGACCGCATTCAACGGCAGGCTGGTATCGGCCCTGTCTCCCGACCGCGTGTACCGCGTGAGGATCGAGCTGGGCGAAGTCCACTTCGTTCAGGTTGGGGGACGAGATCGGGCAGGTCATCGCCCTGCAATTCGGGCTCTTGGGAGCCTTGATCTACGCACCGCTGAAACGAAAGTCCGAGGCCCGGCTCAAGGCGAGAATCCAGGACGTCGACGCACAGCCGACGGGCTCGCAGCTTGCCGCGGGAGAGCACGACATTCGCGCCGCCGTTTCGGAGATCGAAAGTTCGGCGCTCGAGCCCGCCTCCGCGTTCGGCGGATACGGTCGCCACTTCGGACGCTGGATCCTGCAGCTGCGCGGGCAAAAGCCCATGACGTTGCAGCTGGAGAGCGAAGCCGACATGCGATGCGCGCTGGAGGCGATCCCTCTCGCCGTTCCCCTGCACCTCAACCACGTCGCATGGGATGCGGCCCGGAAGAAGTTCACCAAGACCACCTGACGACGGTTCACCTGCCAGCTGTTCCGTGGCCATGTACGCGGGCGTACCCCACTGCACCTCCTTCCCGCGAACAGCCTCCGCAACACCCGCGAGTCCAAAGTCCGTGATCCGGGCGCGGTCCCGGCCGTCGAGCATGCTGACGAGGCGCACTCGGGGTTCAGCGCGTACGTGGGCCCGGCGATCGCGGCGGAGGACCGCGCGGCCGTGTTGCGACATCATGGCGGGGCGGTCGCATGGCGCTATGCCCCCCGGCTCGGACTCCTGAGCCGTGCGCTGCTCCGTTCCCCGAACTTCCCTCCAGCCGGGCTCTCACTTGGCGGCCACGAATCCGGTCCTCGAAACCTATGGAGGATCGAGCATGCGGGTGAGCCGTTTCACGTGTGGCAGGCCGCCCGGTCGATTCGCGCCGTCGATGGTGGCATGCAGGTGGCCGAGGCGTGCCGCGATCCGGAAATGAGCGAGCCGATGTTCTGCCACTGGAAGAGGCGCCTGGGGGATCTCGGCGGCTCAGCGCTCTTTCGTTTCCGGGTCTGTCGGATTGCCGGCCGGCCTCGCGGGAGTTGTCCCCGATTGGACACGCCGTCCGTCCGGCTGGAGTGTGATGGGCGTTCGCGGTCTGGCGGGTTCCCCCTCACGACCTTGGAGATGAGATGGCCAACGAGACGTCCACGCGGCTGGTGCCCCTGCTGTCCGTGCCGATCCTGCTCAGCAGCTCACTGACCTACGCGCAGATCGCCACGCCACCGGCGGCTGTCGTCGCGCCGAGCGCGGCCGTCGCACCCGCCGCCCCGCCATCTCCGGTGACGGGCATCCGCAACAAGCTCGCTGCCGGCGATCTGCTGTCGGCGGAGTCCATCCTCGAAGTGCACCGCGAGAAGAACGGTGAGGACGGCACGTGGCTGTCCGGGCTGGGCTGGCTCGCGCGCGGGGCGATGCTCACCGGCGACCTCGAGAAGGCCGGCCGGTACGCCGCACAGGCACGTCAGGAATGCGCCGCACGTCTCGCGAAGGGTGCGCTGCTCGCGAGCGATCACGATCTCGAAGGCGCGCTCGGCGCGGCCATCGAGGTCGAGGCACAGCGGCTCGACAAGACGCGCGGCCGCAGCGCCGCGGTCACGTATGTGCGCGGCGAGCTCACCGGCATCGCCGGCACACCGGCATTCCGTTCGCGGCTCCACAAGCGCATCGCGATCTACACGTTCGAGGGGCACGCGGCCCCCGAGTTGGTGGTCGAGGAGCACGCCGGTGCCACCGCGCCGCCGTCACTGGCGGCGTTGCACGGCCAGCCGGTGGTGTTGTTCATGTGGGCGGAGTGGTGTGGCGACTGCAAGGCCCAAGCCGCTTCGCTGTCTCGCGTGCTGGAACGCCACGAGGCCTCGGGTCTGCGCTGCATCGCGGTGACGCGACACTATGAGGACGGCGACTCGGCGCGCACGGTGGAGTCGTCGCGTGCGGACAGCGTCTGGACTGCTTTCTACAGCGGACCCGCCGCCGGTCTGCGCGAGGTCCCGCGCGTCGTCAGCACGGCCAGCATGATCGAATACGGGATCTCGGCCACGCCGACGTTCGTGTTCATCGACCGCTTGGGGCTGGTTCGCCGCTACACGCCGACGCGGTTGTCCGAAGCGGAGCTGGAACTCGCGGTGGCGGATATCGTCCGCTGAGCCGGGTGACAGTGGGGCGGTGCGCTCGCACCGTCAGGATTGCGCGAAGCGCCGTGGGGGAGCCGCCCCACGGCGCTTCGTGCTGCGCGATCACTGCGCTCGAACCGGGAGGGCCCTACTCCAGAATCTCCTTCACGTAGTCTTCCATCGTCTCGCCGTCGATGTAGCCCACGACGCGGCGCACGATGTCGCCCTTGCGATTGATGAAGAACGTGGTCGGGATCGAGCGAATGGGACCATAGGCGTCGAGGATCTCGTCGTTCGCCATCGCGAGCGTGAACTTGACGCCCAGCTGGCTCGCGAACTTGCGCACGTTCTGCGGGCCGCCGTCGTCCACGGACATGCCGACGACCGTGAGCCCGCGCTTCTCGTAGCGCGACTGCATGGCCGAAAGATGCGGCATGCTGGCGCGGCACGGGCCGCACCACGTCGCCCAGAAGTCGAGGATGACCGGCTTGTTGCGGAACTCGGACGAGCGCAGCGCCTTGCCCTCGAGCGTCTTGACGCTGAACGAGGGCGCCTGGCGCGCATCCGACGCCAGCGGCGTGAACACGAGCAGCGCGAGCGTCACCGCGGTGATGCGAAGCGGGGTAGCGAGAATGGTCATGACGCTCCTCGAGGGTCGGCCAACGGAGAGATTCATCGGCGTCGCGAGTCATGACTGTAACCGCAAAGCCGCGTCCCGTGCCGGGGGTGGCCCGGATTTTTCAGCGGTTTGACTGCGGGCACGAATGTCCCGGGGTTGTAGAACGCACACCGGGGAGTGTCCGGAGCGGGCCTTCTCGCTTGGGGCGCACGTCTGGCCTGTGCTAGCGTAGCGTCGCTCTCCCGGCCGAATGACCCGCGACCCGCGCGGGTCTGCGCGACTTCACAAGGAAGGTGAAGCCGATGGTGATCGCCTCAATGGCTTGCATCCTGCTCACTGCGTTACCCATGCAGATCGCTGGCGGCGGAACCGCGTCCATCCCCGGTCTGATCATGCACGCCAGCCTCTTCTCCAAGGCGGTGCTGCTGCTGCTCATGGGACTTTCCGTGTACTCGTGGGCGGTGATGTGGGACCGGCTCCGGCTCTACGCCCGCGTCCGGGCGCAGGATGCCCAGTTCCTGCAGGGATTCCGCGGACTCGAGAACTCGTCCGACATCAAGATGGCGGCCATGCAGCACCCGCTGTCGGTGCTGGCCAAGTCCGCGCTCGCGGGGCAGAAGGCGACCGAGCAGCACACGGCCGAAGCGGTCGGGCCGGCGGCGCGCTTCGAACTGGTGCAGCGGGCCATGGACCGTGCCTCCGACGAGGCCGTCAACCAACTCGAGAAGCACGTCAGCTTCCTCGCCACCACCGGCAGCGTGGCGCCGTTCATCGGTCTCATGGGCACGGTGTGGGGCGTCATGGTGTCGTTCGTCGGCATCGGGGCGCAGGGCTCCGCCACGCTCACCGTGGTCGCGCCGGGTATCGCCGAAGCACTCATTGCCACCATTGCCGGTCTCGCGGCCGCGATCCCGTCGGTGATCGGTTACAACCACTGCCTCGGCAAGCTGCGCGAGATCGGGCATGGCGCCGCGCAGTTCACGAGCGAGTACCTGGACCGGCGCCTGGGAGCGCGGCACTCGTGAAGCTCCAGGCGCAGCGCGGTCCGATGGCCGAGATCAACGTCACGCCGCTCGTCGACGTCGTGCTCGTGCTGCTCATCATATTCATGGTCACCGCGCCGTTTCTCCAGGGTGGCCTCGAGGTCGACCTGCCGAAGGTCGCCACCAACAGTCTCGATGTGCGCGAGGGCCTCATCGTCAGTGTGCGCCGCAGTGGTGCCATCGCGGTGGGCGAGCGCATCGTGCCCTCCGGGCAGTTCGAGGATGCGCTCAAGCGCGCGCACGCCGCCGACCGTCCGGTCGACCTGAAAGCCGACCAGAGCGTGCCCTATGGCGACATCGTCAGCCTGATCGCACGGCTGCGTCGCGCCGGTGTCGTGTCACTCGGGCTCGTGACGCAACCGGCGGAGGACAAGCGGTAGTGCGGGGTACGATGGCCGGATCCGCCGCCCTGCACGTGGCACTGCTGTCCGTGCTGCTCATCGTGCGCCCGTCGCACACGGTGGTGCTGCCGGGTCCCGACGTCGTGCAGGTCGCGCTCATCGGCGAGCCCGCGCCCGCGCCGGCACCGGCGCCGGTCGTGAAGGCGAACGACACCGTGGTGCCGGACGAGAGCGAGGGCGTGCGCATCCAGAAGACACGACCCCGGCCCAAGCCCGAGGTGAAGCAGCAGCCGAAGGCACAGGAGCCGAGTCCCAGGTCGCAGCCGCAGGCCGACACACCGCCCGTGGCGACCACCAAACGCACCGTGCTGCCCTATGCGCCGGTTGCGGGCGGGCTCTCGGGTCAGGTCGCGGTCGACGATGCCAATTTCGAGTTCGCCTACTACCTCCAGATGGTGCGCGCACAGATCGCGCGCAACTGGACACCCCCGGCGGGGGCGGCGACGGGCGCGCGCGCCGAGGTCTACTTCCGCGTCGCTCGCTCCGGCGCGATCTCCAGCTTGCGCATCGAGACCGGCAGCGGCAACGGGGTCTTCGACCAGTCCGCGGCTCGCGCGGTCGTCATCACCCAACAACTCCCGCCGCTGCCGCTCGGCTACCCCGGAGCGGATCTCGGCATCCATTTCGGTTTCGAGTACACCGGGCCATGATGGCTGACCGGATGTCCGACAGTACGCCCAACCCGAGGCGAACGATGACTGGCACCACGAGGCACAAGCGGATCCTGACGGCCTGTTGCGTGATCGCGGTGCTCTCGGGCGCCGCGTGGCTGGCGCGCGCGCAGGGCTCGGACGTGCGTATCGATGTGAAGAGCGGCACGGTCGCGCGGCTGCCGCTGCGTTGCGAGGGGTTGCTCGGCCCGGCCAACGGGGCGGCATCGGTGCGCGACGCCGATGAGGTCCTGGCGGCGGATCTCCAGTCGTCGGCGGTGTTCGCCGTCAACCGGGCATGGGCGCCGGCCTCGGCAGTACCCGAGCCGCAGTTCATCACCACGGGCCAATGGAGCGTGTCGGGCTCGCAGGCCAGGCTGCACGGTGAACTCCGCGACTTCCCGGCACGGCGTGCCATCCTGGTGCAGGACTACTCCGGCCCGGTCGGCGAGTGGCGCCGGCTGTTGCACCGGTTCTCGGATGACTGCGTCCAGCAGATCACCGGCGAGCGCGGTGTCGCGGACACGCGCATCGCGTTCGTGGTGCGCGAGGGGCGCGACAAGGAGCTCTGGGTGATGGACGCCGATGGTCACGGTGCCCGGGCGCTCACCGGCGACCGCTCGATCGCGCAGTCGCCGGCGTGGTCGCCCGAAGGGTCGCTGCTGCTGTTCACGTCGTGGCGCGGCAACAACGGCCCCGGGATCTGGGTGATGTCGCCCGACCAGAAGAAGCCGTTCCTCGTCTCGGGACGCCCCGGACTCAACATCAGCGCGAGTTACTCCCCGGACGGCCAGCACGTCGTGTGCACGCTGTCGATCGACGGCAATGCCGAGGTCTACGCGCTCGACGCCCGCGGGGGGAGCCCGCGCCGGCTCACGAACCACCGCGGCATCGACACCTCTCCGGCGTGGTCCCCGACTGGCCGCGAGATCGTGTTCACGTCCGACCGCTCCGGCACACCGCAGCTTTACCTCATGGATGCCGACGGCGGCAGCGCGCGCCGGCTGACGTTCGACGTCGACTACACGGATTCGCCGGCGTGGTCGCCGAAAGGTGACCGTCTGGCGTTCGTGAGCCGTGTCGGGGGAGGCTTCGACGTCTGGACCTGTCGCGCGGATGGCACGGGCGGCAAGCCGGAGGTCACCGGTGGCAACAACGAGAATCCCCGTTGGTCCGCTGACGGCCGTCATCTGGTGTTCGCATCCAATCGCGACGGGGGGTACGGTCTGTGGGTGACCGACCTCGACGGTGCGCTGCCCCGGAAGCTGGACACCGGCGGACGGCGCGCGCTATCCCCGGCGTGGTCACCCCGCCGTACGACCGGCTCCTGAACTTCAATCGTCCCGCTGTCCCGCACCCGATATCCCGAGGAGGCCCCATCATGAACTTGAGCCCCCGTTCCGTCGCACTGGCGCTCGCCGCACTGTTGGTGGTGAGCGCTGTGGGTTGTGCCAAGAAGCCCGCCGCCACCATGCCGGTCCCGCCGGCCGCGACCCCGACGCAGACGCCGACTCCGACCCCGACACCCACGCCGCCGGCCTCGACGCCGGAGCCCTCGACGCCGTCGGTGAGTGTTCGTGACATGCAGGTCGTGTACTTCGGCTACGATTCGTTCACGCTCGACGACGGTGCGCGTGCCGCCCTGGACGCCAATGCCAAGCTGTTGCGCAGCAACGCCACGCTGCAGGTCTCGCTCGACGGGCATTGCGATGAGCGTGGCACGGTCGAATACAATCAGGCCCTCGGTCAGAAGCGCGCCGAGACGGTGCAGCAGTACCTGATCGATGCCGGTATCCCCGCCAACCGCTTCCGTGTCATCTCGTATGGCAAGGAACGTCCCGCCGACGAAGGGCACGATGAGTCGGCGTGGTCCAAGAACCGCCGCGTCGAGTTCTCCTCGCGATGAGCGCGCCTCCCCTTGGACGGCGCCCGGGGACCGGCGCCGTCGTGGCGGTGATGCTGCTTGCGGCCAGTCTCGGCGCGCCCGGTTGCTACACGGCCCAGATGACGCTGCTCAAGACCGGCCTCGACAGCCTGCGCACGCAGGCCGAGTCGATCGCCGTGCGGGATTCGATCACCGCCCGCATGCTCGAGGACACGCGTCGCGAGCTTTCCGAGCAGCGCGACCTGCTGCACGCCACCCGGGCCACGACGTCGAGCACAGGTCGCGAGACCGAGGAGACACTCGGCCGGCTCGAGGGCAAGCTCGACGACATCATGGCGCGCTTCCGCATCGCCTCGGAGCGCCAGACCCCAGCGCGCCCGGCGGACCCCGTTTCGCCCGTGACCACCCCGGGTGCCGGCCCTGGGACGACGACGGCCCCGCCGCCGGCGGTCCCGGTCACTTCGGGGCCCGATCCCACGGAGTTGTACGATCAGGCCACGCAGGACCTCACGCAGGGCCGCTATGCCCTCGCGCTCGTCAGTTACCGGGACTACCTGAACCGATTCCCGAACACCGACCTCGCCGACAACGCGCAGTATGGCGCTGGCGAGTGCTTCTTCGCGCAGGCGCAGTTCGACAGCGCGCTCGTCGAGTATGCGCGTGTCGGCGCGCGCTGGGGCAAGGGTGACCGCGCACCAGCCGCACTCTACAAGCTCGGGCTGTGCGAGGAACGACTGGGGCGCATGGCGGAGTCGCGCAAGTCGTTCGAGGACCTCATCAAACGCTTTCCGCAGAGCGGTGAGGCGCAGTTGGCTCGCGACCGCATCGGCGCCAAGCGTTGAATCCAGTGCCCGGCTCGCTGCGGCTTTTTCGGGTCTTGAAGGCCGCGGCCTGGGCCGGGTGCTTGGTGTCCGTCCTGTCCGCCCGCGCCATTGCGCAGGTGGGGTCGGGCGTGCCCGCCGGGCCGGCGCAGGCGTTCGCGGACACGGCAATCGCCCCCGACGCTCAGGGCATGGCGTTCGGCCTGGTGGGTGACAGCGTGGTGCGAGCGCGCTGTGAGGGCGCTCCCATCCGCAGGCTCGAGGTCCAATGCCTGGACATCTTCGACCCCGTGCCCGCCTCACGGTTCGCCGCGCTCTACCGGGTCGCGAACCTGTTGCACGTCCGCACCCGGCCGGCCACGGTCCGCTCGCAGCTGCTCATCTCGCCGGGGCAGGTGTGGACCGCCGACCGCCTGGCCGAGAGCCAGCGCCTGTTGCGCAACCTCGAGTTCATGGAGCCCGACGCCATCCGCTCCCGGCTCGTGAGCGACTCGGTCGACGTGCTGGTGGTGACGCACGACCAGTGGACCACTCAGCCCGAGCTGAACCTCGAGCGCGGCGGCGGTCGGACCTTCGGTTCGGTGGGATTCACGGAGCGCAACCTGCTCGGCCTCGGGGTGGGTGTCTCCTTCGCGATCCGCAACGATCCCGCCGGGCAGACGCGCTCGGCGGACGTCTCGGGACGGCGGTTGTTCGGTACCCAGCTCGAAGCACAGTTCAAGGCTGGGACCGGTTCCGGTGGGGTGAGCAATGCCGCGTTCGTGCGAGACCCGTTCCGCTCGATCGACGATACGCGCTCGTGGACGGTGGGCGGGGTCCGGGCGACGTCGGAGCAGCTGCTGTTCAAGAGTGGCTCGGTGGCGGCCCACTTCCCGTTCCAGTTCGAGCAGGGCCAGCTCGAGTACGCCTTCGGCGGCCGCGCCGCCGACGGGCTCGCACGGCGCTACGCGTTCGGGTTGTCGCGACACGACCGGCACTATGGCACGACCGTTTCCGAGCCCGGAATCGCGATCGCATTCCCGGCTGGCCCCGAGGAACTGAAGCTGCGTTGGCTGAGCGCACGCGCGACGTTCTGGAGGCCGCAGTTCATCGAGCGGCGCGGGATCGAGCTGTTCGACCCGGTCGAGGACTTCGACCTCGGCTCGCTCGTGAGTGTCGAGGGCGGGCTGGTGCTGCGCATGCTGGGCAGTACGGCCGATGAGGGACTGGCGCGCATCCGGCTCGAATCCGGACGCGAGACCAAGCGTTTCGGCTTCGGCTATGTGCGCGGCCGGCTCTCGACGCGCCTCCGTGGCGGCCCGCACGAGACGCTGGCACACCTCGACGCGCGCTGGATCCAGCAGCCGCGGCGCGACGTCGCGGTGGTGGTGGCTGCACTCGCCGAGGCCTCGAACCGGGCGCCCCGCGAGGTACAGAGCATCGTCGGCGGCCTGAACGGCCTGCGCGCTTATCCGGTTCAGGCGCTGGCGGGCACCGAGATCTGGCGCTTCAATGCCGAGACGCGCTGGGTCGCGGCGCGCAACGTCTGGGATCTCGCGAGTCTGGGTGGGGCCCTGTTCGTCGACGCCGCGCGGGCGTGGGGCGCCGGTGGCGACCACGAGCCATGGCACCATGATGCCGGCTTCGGGTTGCGCGTGTCGTTCCCGCACGCCTCACTGCACCAGGTGGCACGCTTCGACATCGCGTTCCCGCTGTCGCCATCGCGCGACGGCAGACACGAGCCGGTGTTCTCGTTCGGCTCGTCGCAGGCTTTTTGACGGGCCGTCACGCGGCCTGAGAGTCTGCCCTCGGACCCGGGGGAGTGCCGTCGTGAGCGGTCACGGCGCGCCGCCGGACCAGTCGGGCGGCGGGGGCCGGGCTCTCAGGGTCCAGCCAGGCCGCAGTCCGCGACCTTCCAGCGCACCGCCGGACCACGAGAACAGGAGCGCCGATGCAGCTCACCGCCGTACCGCTGTTGTTTCCCGCCGACTGCAACGTCATCGTGGGGCAGTCGCATTTCATCAAGACCGCGGAGGACATCGCCGAGATCGTCGTCACCACCGTGCCGGGGGCGAAATTCGGGCTGGCGTTCTGCGAGGCCTCGGGTCCGTGCCTGGTGCGCACCGAGGGCAACGACTTCGAGTTGATCGGGGTCG
>JANMAX010000126.1:0-3607 GCA_031360075.1 bacterium
CGAACCGCACGGGCCCGGCCGCCGCGAGCGAGAAGCGCAGCTTCGTGGCGACCGTGAACGGATTGGGCTGCGCGCGCGCCAACGCGACGGCGGCGGGGACGCGCGGCGGCACGCCCACGACACTGGCGCCGACCGCGAACAACGTGGCGTTGTTGATGGCGTACACTTGGCCGTCCGGACCCACGAGCGTGGGCGTGTACGCCTCGCCGATCCCGGGCGTGAGCACGACGCTCTCCGTGAACGTGTTGCTGACGAGATCCCAGCGGTAGAGCTTGCCGTCTTCCGAACCGGCCAGCACGGATCGACTGAACGGGTCGATCGCCGCGGTGTTGATGCACCACTCCTTCACAGCGTTCGGGAAGCCGGGACCGGGTTCGGGATCCGGCGTGGCGCCGGCGATGACGCGCACTTCCTTCATCACCGTGGCGCCGGCGTGGGCATCGGCCTGCGAGGCGTCCGGGTCCAGCACGGCGATCTTGTTCACGCCATCACCCGCACCGGCGTAGTAGTTGTACTTGGTCATGAGCAGGTAGCTCGCACTGCCCGCGTAGCCCGGCACCGCCGACACCGGCACGATCGACGGCGTGTCGTCCCAGCCGAACGCACCCGGCACGCCCGCCGGAGCGAGCGTGCTGCCGTTGAACTGCAGCATCCAGCCGCGCACGGCATTGGAGCCGAACGGGCTCTCGAGCACGCCGTAGAACACGCGGCCATCCGGTGCCACCATGGGCGACGAGGTGCCGTCGTTGGGGACCAGCGCGGGGTTGCCCGTGACCGGGTCCACCAGCAGGCGCTGCGCGTTCAGCTGCATCGTGGCGGCGTTGATCGTCATGAGTTACGCCGGCGCACTGGCCGCGCCGCGGCACGCCATGTACACGAGCCGCTCGTCGGCCGACAGTGCAGGCGCGCAGCTCATAGCCACTTCGGTGACCGCACCCGCGGTGGCGGCCGCCGGCGAGAAGCACAACATGGGGCCCCGCGGGATCCCAGCGCACGACTCCGCTGGTGAGCCCGAGCGGGTTGGTGCCCGAGGCGTTCACTACTTGCTGCCATGGGGCGCGCTCGGGCCGGCACCGCGCAAGCACACGACGTCTCCCGGCACGAGACCTGAACTTTCGCTGCTCCAGGTTGCTGCGCACAACTGGGCGGCGTAGCGCGTCAGCGCACGACCACCAACTTGCCCGAGCGAACCATGCCGTCGGCCGACACGCGCACGACATAGCATCCGGTACGAAGCTGCGCGGTCGAAAGTTCGATCAACTGCCGCCCCGGCGTCGTGAGCCGGCGAGGCACGGACTGGACCACCCGGCCCTGCAGATCGAACACCTGCAGGCCGACCATAGCGATCTGCCCGAGCCCGAATCGCACGAAGCAGTTCTCGGACGCCGGGTTCGTGAGGGCGAGGCTGCCGAGAGTTCCGGGAACTATGGGAGGCGGCCCAGACGCCTGGCTGCTGTAGGGAGAGACACTGGCAATGAGTGAACTTGCAGTCGTACCCACTCTCTGGAAGGACCCACCTACCAGCAAGCCGGCGTCTCCCCAGCCCAGGGCCCACACATTTCCATTGATGTCAGCTTTCCAGTCGCGAAGCTCTCCCGTGTTGGCCTCAACTGCAGCGAGATTCTCACGCGGTGTTCCGTTTATTGTGAAGAAGCGGCCGCCCAGATAAACGGTGCTATCATGAACAATGAGTCGTTGTAGCGTCGCCGCCGGATCGACAGCGAACAGATCCGCTCGCCATGGCAACACACCCGCCGTGCGAGCGTCCACGGCAGCCGCGCACAATCTGGGCTGCCCCCCCACTTGAGTGAAACCGCCCCCTAAGTAGACCACGGAGTCCAGCACCGCGATATCACTGACCGACGAGTTCAGCTTGGGGTCCCACGGGGTAGGCTGCCCCGTGAGCACGTCTACCGCTCCCACGCAGAGGCGCGCCGCAGGACCCAGGCGAAAAAACTCACCACCCAGCAATACGCGGTTGCCATCGGGGACGATGGCCGTTACCAAGTCATTCGCTCGCGGATGCCAAGCTGTGGCAACACCGGACGTGCGGTCGATGGCTGCCGCGAAGGCTCGGGACGAGTCCCCGATCAAACTGAACAGTCCGCCTGCGTAGACGAGGGATTCGGTCACCGCGACGCACCAGACTGGCCCCGAACAGTGCGGCTCCCAGTTGGTGGGATTGCCCGTCGCAGAGTCAACCTCGGCGAGGAAGGGGCGCTGAACGCCGTTGACCCGCTGGAAGTCGCCGCCGAGGTAGATCCGCCCGTCACGTAGGACCAAGGTGCGAAGGAAACCATCGATGTCGGCCCGCCAACCCGTGGGCAGGCCGGTCTCGGCATCGAAGGCCGCAACACCGGCTCGGCCGATCTTGTCGCCCACCGACGTGAAGAACCCCCCGAAGAACACATCTTCGCGATCCGAGGCGATGACCATGATGCCGGCGTTCGGGGCCATATGCCATGTTGTGCTTCCAAGTGCAGTGCGAGTATCGACCGACATGGTGGTGGGATTGAAAAGTGTGGCGACTCCGCCAATACTCTTGATCGCGCCGGCTAAATAGAGCCGTCCGGCGTGCAATGCAATGTAGCTGACGATCGCGGGGAAGCCTTCCAAAGCGACCGGCTGCGGATCCCAATCGAGGACCTCGCGGCGACCGATGGAGATTGCAGCCAAACTGCTTCTCGGCCGACCTCCGATTCGGTCGAAGACACCACCCACGTATAGCGTGTCGTGACTCATGGCCAGTCCAACAACGCTCGCGGGGATGTACCGGTCCGGGACGTCCTGGATGATGCCGGGATCCCATGTCGTTGCCAGACCCGACCGCATATCGACCGCGCCGAGACAGGAGCGCGAGGCGCCGCCCAAGACGCCAAACCTCCCACCAATGATAATCGTGTCTTTGTACGCGGCCAGCCCGTAGATTGAACCGCCTGCGCCGGGGTTCCATGGCAGTAGCCGTCCATCTCGAAGGTCCAGCGAGGCGAGTCCTAGTCGCTGCTGTCCGGCTGCCTCCGTGAAGTACCCACCCATAAACATTGTGTCGCCGCGCGCGAGCATTGTGACTATGCCCTGATCGGTGCCTGTCTCCCAGGGCAGCGCAGCCCCGGTGTAAAGATCGACCGCGCCTATGTTGTCGCGGTGCGCGCCGGCGAGTGTGGTGTACGCGCCACCCACCACCAGCGTACGCCCGCGAATGAGGAGGGACTGGACGATGCCGTCCGCGTCGGGGGTCCAATCTGCAACCACACCGTGCGCAAGAACATGCGCGAGATTGCGTCGCGGTTTGCCTCCGACTCCGGTGAACTCCCCGCCAACGAACCATCCGTCGGCGCCGTCTGGAATCGCCGCATATACGAATCCTGCAACTGGGGGGAAGTCCGAAACCCGACCACCAGTATTCGGGTCTACGGGGACCCCACCGCCGACCACGGACTGCACACTACTGAAATACCCCCCCACGTAGATCGTGTGGCCGGATTGCGCTATGCCGCTAACTGTCCCACCCGACTCCGGGCCCCAGCGGCTGAGGCCAACGGTTTGTGGTACAGCCGATTTCGGGACGAGCAGGAATAGTCCGAACCAGCAGCAGATCGTCCGCCGA
>JANMAX010000132.1:0-13675 GCA_031360075.1 bacterium
GCAGGCCGTGCTCAAGCGTGCGCTCGAAGTGTTGGTGGCGACACTGCGCAAGGCAAAATACGCTGCGACATCGCAGCCGCGCGAAGCGCCCGTCAACGCGAGCGGTCGGCATGTGCCGCATGCCGTGGTGCGTGCGGTCGCTGAGCGCGATGGCTACCAGTGCGCATTCAAGGACCCCGGCGGCCGGCGTTGCTCGGAACGCATAAATCTACAATTCGACCACGTGATCCCGTTCGCACGCGGCGGTCAGACGACGGTCGAGAATGTGCGCCTGCTGTGCGTCGTCCATAACCAGCACGAGGCCGAGCGTGTGTACGGTGAGGCGCACATGCGTGAACAGCGCGCGGCATCGCGCGCACGAGCGGAGCAGGCGAATGCGGCGAGAACGCAAGCCGCGCTGCGAGCGCGCGGGAAGCATGAGAGCGCGCAGCGGTGCGCGGGCGATAGGGACAACGGCATGCGTTCGCAGGGCGCTCCGTGAGCGTGGGACGCCTGCCTGATCGGGATGCTCGGGCGACGTGGCGGTTGGACTGGCGACGTCGGGAACGGTGGCACGCTGTCGCTGAGCGAGCTTCACCCGAGCCGCGTCCAAGCCGAACCGTAGCCAACGTTGCTACTGAGCGGGGCGAGCCGGCAGCAACGCGTCGTTCCGTCTGCCGCGCAAGTCGAACTCATGCTTCGGCCTGCGCGTTCGTCCCGCTGCAGAGCGTGCCGGGCAGAGCAGCGGTTTCCTAACGAGCTGCCGCCGCTCCCGTCAGCTTCCAGATGCGCCCGCTGTGCGTCACCGCGTAGAGCTCGCGGTTCGCGTCTTCGCCGAACGACGACACGTTGCCGAGTGTGCCCACGTTCCACTCGGTGCGGTCGGTGACGCGGCCGTTCTCGTAGCGGAAGCTGCGCAGCCAGCCGCTGCAGAAGTCCGAGAAGAATATCGCGCCGGCCAGTCGCGGCATGGCCCTGCCGCGGTAGGCGTAGCCGCCAGTCACCGAGCAGCCCTCGGTATGGTCGTACTCCACCACGGGCTCCACCAGGTTCGCGGGCCGCGGGCGGGGCCAGCCGAAGGCGTGTAACCCCTCGCGCACGCTCCAGCCGTAGTTGAGTCCGCCTTTCGAGGCGTCGACGACGTTTACTTCCTCGTACTTGTTCTGGCCCACGTCGGCGATGATCAGGCGTCTTCCCTCGAAATCGAACGACCAACGCCATGGGTTGCGCATGCCGAGCGACCAGATCTCGGGCGCGCCGTCACGGGCGCGGTTCCTGAACGGGTTGCCGGCGGGAATCGCATACGGCTCGCCGTGGTCGACATCGATCCTCAGCATCTTCCCCAACAGTGCGTGCCGGTTCTGGCCGTTGCCCATGGGGTCGCCGCCCGCGCCGCCATCACCCATGCCCACGTACAGCATGCCGTCCGGGCCGAACGCGAGGTGCCCGCCGTTGTGGTTGGCGAACGGCTGCTTCACTCGCAGGATGCGTTTGGCGGACGCCGGGTCGATCGCACTGCGGTCGCGCTTCACGGTGTAGCGCATGATCTGCGTGTCGCCCGACTTGTCGGTGTAGTTCACGAACACAAAGCCGTTGTGCTCGAAAGCCGGGTGAAACGCCAGCCCCAACAACCCGCGCTCGCCGCCGTAGCGCACCTCCGACGTGAGCTCGGCGAACACTGCCACTGACGGCTTGCCGTTCTCGATCCACCGAACACGTCCGGGCTGTTCCACCACGAAGAGGCGCGCATCGCCGGGGGCGGTGCCCAGGAACACGGGGTGATCAAAACCGTCGGCGGCGACGACGGGCGTGATGCCGCCGGCGCGCGTGAATGCGTCGGCGGCGTGCACGCGAAGTGGGCTCGAAAGCAAGAGCGCACAACTGGCGCCACGCATCAGAAAGGCTCGCGATCTCGTCATGCCCACAGCATAACCGAGTGTCCGTGTGCGTGTGAGGCCCGGACACGGCGTGCTTGCCACAACGCGTACTTATTGAGCCCTGCACAAAGAATGCAACGGCCAAGGAGAGGCCCCGGCGGCTGTTCCCGCGGTTGAGCTGCGGACCGTCTGTTGCATTGCTTCGGCGTCGGTCAATAACCGTGGCGATGCGTTGTCGGAGAACCAGCCACTCACCGCGCGCGGCGCGCGGATCACTCGGGCGTCGTGGGCAAGGGCTTCGCGGATGCCGCGCCGGCCCGAACGAATTGCTGGCCGCCGCGACGCACCAGAGTGAGGCGCAGATCCCGCTTCTGCTCGTGCAGCGCTTCCCGCAGCAGGACGTGAGGACATCCGTGACGGCGCAATCGGACTGGCGTTGAGCGCCCCGGAATCAGGCGACCAGCAGCCGGCGGACACTCATTGCCGCGTGACCGGATCCGACATCTAGAACTGTTGCTCCTCGGTCGAGTCCGTCAGTGCGCGCGTGGTCGACTCGCCGCCCGAGATGACTTCCTGCAGCGCGTCGAACCAGCCGGTGCCGACGAAGGCTTGGTGCTTCACGGCGGCATAGCCGTCGGAGGCCGCGAGTTCGAACTCGCGGTCTTGCAACTTCGAGTACGCGGTCATGCCGGAATCACGGTAGCCGCTCGCCAATTCGAACATGCTGAGGTTCAGCGCGTGGAATCCGGCCAGCGTGACGAACTGGAATGCGTAGCCCATGGCACCCATCTCGCTCTGGAACTTGGCGATGGTGGCGGCATCGAGCTTCTTGCTCCAGTTGAAGCTCGGCGAGCAGTTGTACGCGAGTTTCTTTCCCGGGAAGCGTGATCGTATGGCCTCTGCGAAGATGCGCGCCTCGGCCAGGTCGGGCGTGCTGGTCTCGCACCACACCAAGTCGGCGTAGGGCGCATAGGCGAGGCCGCGGTCAATGGCCATGTCGATGCCGTTCTTGATCCGGTAGAAGCCCTCGGCGGTGCGGTCGCCGGTCAGCCAGGCGCGGTCGCGCGGGTCGATGTCGCTGGTGAGCAGGTTCGCCGAATGCGCGTCGGTGCGCGCGATGAGCAGCGTGGGCACGTCCAGGACGTCGGCGGCGAGTCGCGCGGCGATCAGCTTCTGGATGAACTCGCGCGTCGGCACGAGTACCTTGCCGCCCATGTGCCCGCACTTCTTGACGGACGCCAGCTGGTCCTCGAAGTGCACGCCGGCGGCGCCGGCTTCGATCATGCCCTTCATGAGTTCGTAGGCATTGAGATCACCACCGAAGCCGGCTTCGGCGTCAGCGACGATCGGCGCCAGCCAGTCGACGTTGGTACGGCCTTCCAGATG
Organism: bacterium; assembly: GCA_031360075.1. GTDB lineage: Bacteria > Eisenbacteria > RBG-16-71-46 > RBG-16-71-46 > RBG-16-71-46 > JAIOPA01. The sequence goes on from JANMAX010000132.1 coordinate 3,243, forward strand.
CGAGATCTGGTCGGCGCGCAACAGCGCGTTGTTGATGCGGCGCACCACGGCGGGCACGGAGTCGGCGGGATAGAGACTCTGGTCGGGGTACATCTGGCCGGCCGAGTTGGCGTCGGCCGCGACCTGCCAGCCGGACAGATAGATGGCCTGCAGGCCGGCCTGCACCTGTTCGACCGCCTGGTTGCCGGTGAGCGCGCCCAGTGCTCGCACGGGCGCGCCGCCCTGGAGCTGCCGCCACAGCCGTTCGGCACCCATGCGCGCGACGGAATGTTCCACGTGTACCGTGCCGCGCACGCGCACGACTTCAGCAGCAGAATACCGGCGCGTGATGCCCTGCCAGCGTGCGTCGGTGTCCCAGGCGTGCTTGATCTCGGCGGCGCTGCTCGGCTTGCTCATGGCGGGTCCTCTGGCGTGATGGTCGTGTCGTGTGTGCTTTCGGTCGTGCGCAAACTCGTGTCGGCAGTGGACTCCGGAGCGCGAGCGCATCGGCCGCGGTGTCCTCCTGGTTCAACTCGACCTCATGGCCGGGCTCGTGCTTCAGACAGGATCGAACATCCCATGCTCGATCATCCATCTGCTCTGCCGGCTGGCTTCGGTGAGCGACGCTTCGTCGCCCGCGTCGCGGCCAAGCGGCAACTCGCTCACCAGCATGCTGAGCGCTTCGTTGAAGCACTTGCTGAGCAGGCTGTCGTCATGACGAACCGGCTCGCCGCTGGCGTCCAGGATGCGCAAGCTCTCACTGTGTCGTACGCGCTGCGCGATCATGAGCCGGTAGATGCGATCGGTCGCCAAGTCCTCCATATAGCCATCCAACAGGCTGGCGCCCTTGCCGGCGAGCACGCCATTGCGGTAGCGGATCACGGTGCGCACCGCGGCGCGTGTGCCGGCCAGCGTGTGCATGCCGACACCAGCGGGCGAGGGGCGGAGGTCGGGGTAGCGCTCCTGCGCCACGAGCGGCGCGTGCAGCTGATTGGGCGCCGGGAACTGGGCGACCGCGATGGCGTTCTGGTCGGGATGCCCGGTCCAGGCGCCATCCATGAAGCACGCGGCCTCGTTCTGCTTGTCGTGCTTCAGCGTGGCCAGTGCGCGCGCGTTGAGATCGGCGTCGGTTCGGCTCGGGTACAGGGCCGTCATGCCGCCGATCGCCAACGCCCCGCGGCGATGGCAGATGCTCACCAGCAAGTGCCGCAGGCGCTGGAAGAACGGCACGTCGTGCGGGATCGTGTTGCGGTCGGGCAGCACCCAGCGCGGCTCCATGAGGTTCCAGTGGATCAGGCTGGCCATGTAGTCCCAGCGGCCCAGGTTCAGACCCACGATATGGTCGCGCAACTGGAACAGGAACTCTTCCATCTCGTAGGCCAGCGGGTGTGATTCCACCAGTGCCATGCAACGGATGTGGTCGCGCGGCCAGCCGCGTGCGCCGGCGATGGCGGCGAACACATCGGCCCACCACCTGCCCTCCGCGGCCGACTCGCTCTTGGGGATGTAAATCGCCAAAGGGTGCTTCAGCTTCGCTGGATCCACACGCCATGTGAGCAGCGCCAGGTCGAACAGCGACGCGCTCGTGGTGTCACCGGCGATGACGCCGGCCTGCGACAGGTGCAGGCCGCGCACGCGGCTCCAGATGGCGACGCTCGACGACTCGATGCCCACCGTGCGGCCGCGCTTGGCGTCTTCGTACGTGAGGCGGCCCTCGAGCGCCGCCACGATATTCTCGACACCGCGCAGGAGGTTGCTCCAGGTGTTGGCCATGGAGTCCTCCAGGTCGAGCATCACGCCTGGCGCGCCGGAGTTGAGCATCTTCACCACCAGTTCGGCGTCGTCGGCAGGCCCGGTCATCTGGTTGCGCTGGTCCTGGCACCAGGCCGGCACCGTGATCTGCCAGTCGCCGGTCGTGGCCTGGGACGGCGGCAGGTGGTTCGGCAGCGCGCCGTCGCGGTGCGCTCGTGCCAGCCGCTCGATGCGCGCGCGGGCCAGCGCCTTCTGGCGTGACGCGAACTCGGCGTGCAGCGTCTCGTAGAAGCGCGCGAAGCCCGCTGACATTTCGCGTTCGAGATCGAAGCCGGGTGGTGCCGCGTTCATGCGAACGAGATCGGTGGCGCTCACGGGGATCCTCGGAAAAACGGTGGACCCGCGACTCGGGAGCCGCGGGTATGCTCGCTGGTTATCGGCCGAGCGGGAGACTGTCTTGAATCACGGGCCATGGCTAGTCATGGCCGTCAGTCATGCTCGCAAAATGGCTCATGTGAAGCCTGTAAAGCGTTGTGAAAGCATGCCATTCGCGCGCTAGCGATGGTGGCGCGCGCAATCGGCCCCAGGCTCGGTCGAGCTCGGTCACCAGTGCGACAGCCCACGTTCGCCTACACCCTCTGCGCCGCGACTCCGGTCGCATCGCGCTCACCGCACGTGCGCATTACACTGCGCGGTCCACCGGGGGAATCCATTGCGCGCCACGTCTGCCGAGCTGAGCCCGTTCGTCGAGATGGCCCGAACCGCGATTCATCGTGAGTACCCTGTCGCACTGATCGTCTCGATGACCGGTCCCGATGACTTGAAGCTTCCACGCGAGCACACGCCGGCGTTCTTCGGAAGCTACGATTGGCACTCGGCCGTGCACGGCCACTGGGCGCTGGCGCGCGCCGCGCGGCTGCACCCCGAAGCCGAGTGGGCCGGCGCCGCGCTGCAAGCGCTGGGGCACACGCTGACGGTCGCGAACCTCGAACGCGAGCGTGTGTTCCTCGAACGCCGTCCGGGCTTCGAGCGCCCCTACGGATTGGCGTGGCTGCTGCAACTGGCGGCCGAGGTGCGCGCGCTCGACCATGGTGCGGCACGCACATGGCGCGATGCGCTGGCGAAGCTCGAGTCGCTGGCGGCCGGGCGCCTCGCCGACTGGGCCGACAAGTTGCCGTACCCCGTGCGCGCGGGCGAGCACAGCCAGAGCGCTTTCGCGTTCGGCCTCGCGCTCGACTGGGCGCGCGATACCGGACTCGGAGCGTTCTCGCGCCGGCTCACACAGGCGTGCGAGCGGCTGTATCGCACGGACACCGCCGCGCCCGTGGGCTACGAACCGTCCGGGCAGGACTTCCTCTCGCCGGTGCTGGCCGAAGCCGACCTCATGCGGCGTGTGCTGCCGCGTGGCGAGTACGCCAACTGGCTCTACAGCTTCATGCCCGACACGCGCGACGAGGTGTTCGCGCGCTGGCTCGAGCCCGTGCGGGCGGTCGATCGCACGGATGGCAAGTTCGCGCACCTGGACGGGTTGAACCTGTCGCGGGCGTGGATGCTGCAGGGCATCGTCTCGGCGTTGCCCGAGGGGCACGAGTGCTACTCGGTGCTCGAGCGCGCGGCGTCGCGGCACTCGGAGGCCGGACTCGATGGCGCGAGCGGCACGGACTGGATGGGCACGCACTGGCTGGGCACGTTCGCGATCTACCTGCTCACGGGTCGCGGGCTGGATTAGCGGGCCGCCGCGGAGTCCATGCCCGAGTCCAGCCCCAGGCCCGACGCCACGCCCGGCGCGGCGTTCACAGCGCTCCGTTACCGGAACTTCCGCCTGCTGTGGTCCGGCCAGCTCGTCTCGATGGCCGGCTCCATGATGCAGAACGCGGCGCTACTGTGGCACGTGGCGCAGCTGGTCGAGCCCGCGAATCGTGGCGTGGCACTCGGCATGGTCGGGCTGGTGCGCATCCTGCCGATCATCGTGTTCTCGCTCTTGAGTGGGGTGGTGGCCGACGCGCTCGACCGCCGCCGGCTCATGCTGATCACGCAATCCGGCATGGCGCTGTGTGCGGCCGGCCTCGCGGCACTCGAGATCGCGCACGTGCACGTGCTGTGGCCCGTGTACGCACTCGCCGCGCTCTCCGCGGCGTTCGGGACGTTCGACGGCCCCGCACGCCAGTCGCTCACCGCCACGCTGGTGCCGCGCGAGCACCTGCCCAACGCCATCAGCCTCATGACGATCATGTTCCAGGTCGCATCGGTCGCGGGCCCCGCCGCGGCCGGTCTCGTGATCGCCACCGGAGGTGTGGCGTGGTGCTACGTCGTGAACGCGCTGTCGTTCGTATGCGTGATCGCGGCCGTGCTCGCCATGCGGGACGTGCCCGAACCGCCGCGTGCCGAACGCGCCGCGGTGTCGTGGGCAGCGGCGCGCGAAGGCCTGTCGTTCGTGTTCCGCACGCCGCTCATCCGCAGCACCATGCTGCTCGACTTCTTCGCGACGTTCTTCGCCTCGGCCACCGCACTGCTGCCCATGGTGGCCACCGACCTGTTGCACGTCGGCGCCAAGGGTTACGGCGTGCTGTCGGCGGCCCCGAGCGCGGGAGCACTCGTGGCCGGGCTCGTCATGGCGCCGCTCTCCGACCGCATCCGCCGCCGCGGTGCGGTGCTGCTGTGGGCGGTCGCGGTCTATGGCGTGGCCACCGTGGGCTTCGGCTTCGCGCGCGGCTTCGTGGCGGCGTTCGTGTGGCTGGCCCTCACCGGTGCGGCCGACACCGTGAGCATGGTGATCCGCAACGTCATCCGGCAGCTGGCCACGCCCGACGCGATGCGCGGACGCATGACGAGCGTGAACATGATCTTTTTCATGGGCGGCCCGCAGCTGGGCGAGCTCGAAGCCGGGCTCCTGGCCCAGGCATGGGGTGTCGGCGCCAGCGTCGTGAGTGGTGGCATCGGTTGCGTGCTGGCCGTCGCATGGGTCGCGGCGCGCACACCCGTGCTGCGCCGGTATGTGCGCGATGTCGTTGTGAGCACTGGGCCGAGCCCTGCGCGGTAGAGCGCCGCGGTCATGAGGGGCTCGAGCGGAATGCGGCGGCGGCTGGCCTGACTTGCGACAGGACTTTCAGTGCGCTCTGTAAGCCGTTGCAGTGCAGCCCTGTGCAGTGGTACAGCTGGCGCATGTCCCGCGCCCATGCATCCCGGAAACCCGGTCCCGCGCATGACGGTGCGCGCCGGGCTGGCGAGACGCCGACCGGCCGCAGGCCGCTCGTCGTGCCCGCTGCCGCTGTCGTGGCCGCACTCGTGGTCGTCACGCTCATCGTCCAGCGCCACACCCTGCGCGCGTTCTTCGCGCTCGATGATCTCGTCATGTTCCAGCAGGCGGCGGGGGTGCGGCCGTGGCCCGTGAGCCCGTGGCGCTGGCTCTCGGGCAGCGTGTGGTTCCGCGCGGTGGTGCCAATGTGGGGGCACGAGCCGTTCCCGTATCACGCCGTGAGCCTGCTGGTGCACGTGGTGAACGTGCTGCTCCTGCACCGGCTCGCGCGGCGCTGGGGCGCCTCGCCAGTGGCGGCGTTCGTGGGTGCGGCGTTGTTCGGGCTGTCGCGCCTGCACTTCCCGGCGCTGCTCGCGGCGACGTCGATCGGCGAGCTGCTCGCACTCTCGCTCACGCTCGTGGCACTGCTGGTGGTGGCCCCCGGCATGCGCATGATGGCGGCGGTCGCGGCGTTCGTGCTGGCGCTGTCCGCCAAGGAGAGCGCGCTGCTGGTGCCGTTCGCGGCCGTGCTGGTGTGCGTGACTGGCGACTCGGTGCGGGCACGGACGCGCGCGCTGGCGCCGCTGCTCGTGGCCGGATTCGCCTTCGGCGCGCTGCTGTTATGGAACGGCATCGGCAGTGGCCGCTTGGGCGGTGAAGCATACGCGGTGTCGTTCGGTGCCAATCTGTTCGAGAACATCGCTCGGCTGTTCGGCTGGAGCATCGACGTGCTGGATCCGATACCCGACCTGCACGCCACCACCACGGGGGCAGCGCATGTCGTGTTGCCGCTGCTCGCGCTGGTGCTCACCGCGCTGGCGTCGCGCGCACGTTCGGGCGGACTGTTGCGCGCCGGCGTGGCATGGTGGTGGCTTGCCATACTGCCCGTGCTGCCGCTGCCCGGGCGCACGTACCTGCACTATCTCTACGTGCCGCTCGCAGGCGCGGCGCTGGCAGTGGCAGCGCTGTGGGATGTGGCGTTGCGTTGGCGCGCTGCTCGGACGCGCTCGGCCACGACACCCGGGCGAGCTGCATGGGGTACGGCGCTGGCGGTGGTGCTCGTCAGCGCGCTGGGCTCTGACGTGCTGCTCTCGATGCGTCAGGACCTGCGCATGGAGAACGTCGATTGGCCGCTGGACCCGGTGCTGCGGAAGAGCGAGATCGCGCGCCGCGCCATCGGCGACGTGCGCAGCGCACTTGCCGGCAAGTCCGCACGCGTACTCATCCTGATCCCGGCCGCGATCTCATCCGACGTCGACCTCGGCAGCGGACGTATCGCCGCCGGCAAGCCCATCACACGCTACGCGCTCGAGGCCGTGCTCGACGACGGCCGCTCGTTGCGAGCGCAGGTGGCGAACGCCGAGTCGGTGGTATTCGTGCACGACTACGAGCCGGGCCACCATGGCTGGCTGTGCTTCCTGTCGCGCAGTGATTCGCACCTGGTGCCGCTGGGTGAGGTGCCGGATGCGCATGCGCGCTACATCGAGGCCATGCTCGCGAGCGGCCTGTCCGCGGCGGCGCTGGATTACGCCACCAAGGCGCTCGCGAACCGGCCGGACGACACGACGCTGCGGGCGCTGCATGAGCAGGCGGTGCTCGCGGTGGGTTTGGCGCGCCAGGCTCGCACCACGGATCGCGGCCGCGGGCGCTGACGATCGCCTTCCGCCAGCGCGCAGCGCCGGAGTCTGCGACTCACCGGACGCCGGGAGGAAGGTGCGGCGTGCGGCCCCGGGTCGTCGCAGACTAAGGCAGCACCACCACGCGGCCCGTGACGTTGCGCTCGCGCTGCGTGATGCGCACGAAGTACATGCCGGCGGACAGGCGCGCGGAACCGGCACCCACGCGCAACTCATGACGGCCGGCGTTCATGCCGCCCAGGTCACGCCTGAGCACACTGCGGCCCGCGACGTCGACCACTTCGAGCGTCGCGGGGCCGTCTGCGCCGAGAGTGAAGCTCAGCGTGAGGTCGCCGCGGGACGGATTCGGGAACGTGCGGTGCAGGGCCAGAGACACGTTCGGTGTGGCTTCGACGCCGAGCACGGGCAGCGAGCCCGCGTTCCACGCGGACTGGATCTCGGCATCATAGGTGCGCAGCAGGGCCAGGCTGCCGAGCGCGTCGGCGCCCTGTGCGAGGATCACGGCGATGACGACCTCCTGCGAATCCCCGGGAGCCATGCTCACGGGCCCTGCGGTGATGAGCATGCGCTGGTCCTGCGGCAGCGTCTCGCGCCAGCCGGTGCCGGCGACGGGGTCCCCCGAGAATTGGAACTTCGTGGGCAATGCGGTGAGCGGATTCACGATCGTCGTGCTGTCGATATTCAGGCCGTGGAGCGCGTTCCTCGTCTCGGTGGAAGTGTCGGGGTCGGCGCCCTGGACGAAGTGAGTGAACGAGGCCATGCCCAGCCGCGTGCCGCCGGCGATCGAGGGGCCCTGTACGAGGTCGTAGCCGATGGCGGGCGGGTTCGAGCCATAGACCGAGTCGGGCGTCGACGCGTTGTAGCAGTAGCCGAGGTTCGCGGCGGGATCGCAGCCGGTGAGGTCGTCCGAGGCAGCGCCCAGGTCGGGGTCGGCCCAGAAGCCGATGCGGACGTCCGAGAGCGGGAACAGCGTCCGGTTGATGAGCTTGAAGCGCATGAATACGGTGTTCGCGAATGCGCCCGGGCGGTCGAACGCGAACGTCGTCTGCTGCACCTCGACGCCGACGGGGGCGGTGTGGCCGGCAGGATTCTGGTGATTGCCTGCATCGAGGTCGTTGTACACGGTCCACAGCAGCTGTTCGCCGGTCAGGCTCAGCGAGCCGTCGGGGCGGACCTCGACGGGCGGGGCGCCATGCGTCACGGCGCCGGCATTCCAGGCGGCGAGTGCCGAGTCACGCTGCGGCGCAGTGGCGTAGGTGCGGTGGAGCTTGTACACCTGATAGACCGGGTCGGACGGGTCGTCATCGATGCCGCCCACGGCGGAACCGGCCATGAATTCCTCGGCGTAGCCCGAGATCGCCAGCCGGTTGGCGGTGCCGATGTTCGCCGACAGCCACAGCCCCGAGGCAAAGACGGCGGTCTGTTGCGAGCCGCGGGGATACTCGAGCCCGGCTTTGGCCGCGGTGAAGTCGTAGGCGAAGGACCCGACGTTGCTGAGCGCCATGCTGACGGCGTTGGCATCGATGCGCTTGGCGAGGTCGACGCGCTGCGCCGACGCCGGGCCCGCGGTCGGGCGCGAGCCGCCGGTGGGGCCCGCGGCGACGCAGGCGATCCAGCACAGGGCACACGTCAGGAGCGTCGCGAGCCGTGTGGCTTGCATGCGTGGGACTCCAAAGAGAGAGGAGAGTGCGCGGCCGCAAGGCAGTCGCAAGTCGCGTGCACCAATTCTATGAATCAGCGCTCGCAGCGCTCAACAGGATTCGTCGGGTGATTGCGCCCATGCCCGTGCAGGGTGCAACGCGCGCCGTCCACTTGACCGCGGTGCACGCCGCACCGCACGCTGGCGGCATGAGTTTCCTGCTGCCGCAGACCCGGACCGGAGTCGTGCAGGGCGTGCGCACGGTGGATATCCATGGCGACCGCTATCTGGATGTCGTGCTCGTGCTCGAGGGCGACACCCCCGAGCCCGCCCGCGGACGCGTGAGCGTGCTCGAGTGTCCGCAGGACCTGGCCGCTGGTGAACGCGTGGCCGTACGTTTCACCATGGGCGTCATGACGAACGTGACGAGAGTGCCGGGGTAGGTCGCCAGCGTCCCCAGCGTCACAGGCATCCCTTCGCGAGACCCACATGACCACGCACTCCCTGATACCCACGCTCGCCACGCTGCACGGTCACTTCTCGCGGGAGTTGCCGCCCGTGCTGCGCATCGCGCCGGGCGACCGGGTGCGGTTCCAGACGCTCGACGTGCGCTGGGCTGCGTTCGAGCAACCGGACCCGTTCGGGACCCTCACGCCATTCCCGGGCCGGGACGTCGAACGCGATCCCGGCCACGCCATCTGCGGCCCAGTGTGGATCGAGGGTGCCCGCGCCGGCATGACGCTCGAAGTGCGCGTGCGGTCGCTGCGGGTGGGCCGCTGGGGTTGGACGTCGGCGGGCGGCTATCCAAGCCACTGGAACGTCAAGCTCGGCCTCGACACGCTTCCGCACGTGCACTCGCCATGGTCACTCGACCCGGACGCCCTGACCGGACGGGACCCGAAAGGCCGCACCGTCGCGCTGCAGCCGTTCCTCGGCATCATGGGCATGCCGCCCGACGAGCCGGGCCGGCACTCGACGACGCCGCCCCGGGCCTCGGGTGGCAACATCGACTGCAAGGAACTGGTGGCGGGCAGCACGTTGTACCTCCCGATCCCGGTGGACGGCGCGCTGTTCTCCGCTGGCGACGGCCATGCCGTGCAGGGCGATGGCGAAGTGGCAGGGCCCGCGCTCGAGTGCCCGTTCGAAGCCGCCGAACTGGAGTTCCACTTGCGGCCGGACCTCAAGCTCGCGCGTCCGCGTGCGAACACGCCGCGCGGCTGGGTGACGTTCGGCTTTCACGACAGCCTCGACGAGGCCACGGCGATCGCGCTGTCCGACATGCTCGACCTGCTCGACGAGCAGCTCGGCTGCGGCCGTCGCGAGGCGCTTGCGCTGTCGTCGCTGGTCGTCGACCTGCACGTCACGCAGATCGTCAATGGCGTGCGGGGCGTTCACGCCATGCTCGCGCACGATGCGCTGGCGAAGTTGATGACGAGGTAGCGCGGCAGGCTTGCTCGCGCCGCGTCCAGCGCGCCGGTGGCTCGTGGCCCGCCAGCACGCGCGACAGCGAGTCGCGGTCCAGTTCGGTTTCCCAAAGCGGAGGTGGTGATGGAAGCGGTCATCTGGCTGGCGAGTGGTCTCGTGTCGGGCTGGCTCGCGGGCCGGCTCATGAGGGGGCGTGACTATGGGTGGGTGGGCAACCTGATCCTGGGCGTCTTCGGCAGCCTCGTGGGCGGCTGGCTGTTCCGCCTGCTCGGGGTGGTCCAACCGCAGGACATCTGGCGGCATGCCGCGGTGTCGCTGCTGGGGGCGATGATCACGCTCGCGATCGCGCGCCAGTTGCGGCCCGTGGCGCGGCAGACACGCAAGGCGTTCGGTGAAATCGGCGCGGTGGCCGACCTCGAGCGCAACTTCCGCCAGCTTGGCAAACTCGAGCGCACGGCGCTCGACCGGCTCCTGCGGCGGGGTGCGCCTGCGAACCCGAACCAGATATTCGAGGAGCAGATGACGTTCGGGCAGCGCACCGCCGACAAGGTGGCGCAGTTCGGCGGCAGCTGGACGTTCATCGGCGTGTTCCTGCTCGCCATGCTGATCTGGATGATCACGAACACCGAGTTGCACCGGCCGTTCGACCCGTATCCTTTCATCCTGCTGAATCTGTGCCTGTCGTGCGTGGCCGCACTGCAGGCTCCGGTCATCATGATGAGCCAGAACCGGCAGACCGCGAAGGACCGCCTGATGGCGAGCAACG